>JAKSBI010000026.1 GCA_022361215.1 Hyphomicrobiales bacterium
ATGCAGGCCCAGATGCCGGAAGTCGTCGCCGGTGTTGACCACGATGACGAGGTCGTCGCCGGGGAGGACGCGGGAAAGGCCCAGCGCCAGCTTGGCGCCGCCGATGCCGCCGCACAGCGCCACCACCGGTCCCGCGTTCGCGTCTGGCGCGGTCGAGGTCACCGGAACATGTCCTCCGCCTTCGGCCGGAGCAGCGCCGCCGCCGGCAGCGCCTCCCCCTGCCAGTCGAGGCCGCGCACCAGCACGGCGGGCCGCCCCTCGTCGCCCTCGCCCATCAGCAGCGTCGCCGCCGCGGCGATGCCGTCCGCGAAGCCGGTCAGGGTCGCCTCCAGCGGCCGGCCGAAGAGGTCGGGCGCACCGCGCCGGTCCATCAGCGCCGGCAGGCCCGCAGCGCCGAGCGCCAGCCCGACCGTGCCGAGCCGCCAGGCCCGCCCCACGCTGTCGGCGACGATCACGCCCGCGCCCACCCCGAAATGGGCGTCGAGCCGGGCCTTCAGCCCGGCCGCGCTCGCATCCGGGTCCACTGGCAGCAGCAGCACCCGCTCGCCCCCCTCCACATTGGAGCGGTCGATGCCCGCATTGGCCATCACATGCCCCAGCCTGTGGGCGACGACGATCACGCCCGGCTTGTGCCGCACCACCTCCTCCGCCTCCGCCAGCACCAGCTCGACCTGGCGCGGGTCCTTGTCCGTCTCGCTCGCGAGCGTCTCGGCACGCTCCGACGGCGTCACGTCGGCAAGGTCGACGACCCGCCCCTCGGCCTTCGAGACCACCTTCTGCGCCACCACCAGCACGTCGCGATCCTCAAGGCCGGTGCCGCCCCGCTCCAGCGCCGCGATCAGCAGGCCGGCGAGATCGTCGCCCTCCCGCACCAGCGGAACGCCCTCCAGCGCGGTCATCGTCACCTGGACCATGCCGCCCCCCAGGTGTCGTCGTCCGGCGTGAAAGTGAAAAGCAATGACGAGACGCCGGTCCCACCCCATTTCACCCCTCCCCCTGGCGGGGAGGGCGGCCCGAAGGGCCGGGTGGGGGGACGTCGCAAGCGCCAGCCGAACGCGCCGGCTCTTGGATCGCCATCGCACCACTCGCTCATCATTCGACCGCCTTCGTCACCCCATCGCTCTGCTTGTCACCCCACCCCTAACCCCTCCCCGTCAAGGGCAGGGGAACAAAGGTTGCACCGCCCGCGCGCGTCGCAGGGCCACGCTCCAAATCGCGCCTACCCATCGATCCCGGTGATGCGCACCCCCGC
>JAKSBI010000325.1 GCA_022361215.1 Hyphomicrobiales bacterium
AGATTAAAGCCGGCGCTGCCCTGCAGGCCGAGGTTGCCGAAGGTGGTGGCGCCGGTGACGAACAGGTCCAGCAGGCCGTCGCCGTCGCCCTGCAGGCTGATGCCGCCGGTCTCGATGTCGCCGGTGGGCGGCTCGTATTCGGCGCCGACGGTCAGGATGGTCTCGGTCTCGGGCCGCGAGATCAGCGCATACTTCAGGCCGGCCGAGATGTTGACGAACCCGCTCTCGTCCGGCAGCACGGCGTCGAATTCGAGATCGGCGTAGCCGTCCTTCGAGGCGATGAAACCCAGCCGTTCGGTGAGCCCGACCCGCAACTCCTCGGCGATGATGCGGATGCGGCCGCCCTGGGTCAGGAAATCGCCCGGGATGCGGTTATAGAGATAGATCGGCCGCAATTCCGTCGTGATGTAGGGCGTTTCGTTCAGCAACGGATTGGACAGCGGCGGCACGTAACGGGTGTGCCCGCCTTCGCCCAGCGATCCCTTGAAATTCAGTTCCGCCGCGATCGCGGGGGCGGCGGAGAGGCAGGCGAGCAGCGCGGCGGCAGCAAGAACTCTCGGCATGGGGGCTTCCTACAAATGGTGCGGATAAAGCGGAAGTTCGAAAAGGCTATCATCGCCTGACGAGCCGCACTGATTTCAATCAATTAAATTACCAAAACGTTGCTCAAGCGCTTGTGATTGCCGATTTGAATCCTGAGGCCGCAGACTTACGTTTGACAGGGACATGACGGACGAAACGGTGTCGAAGACGCGGAGATGGCGCTGGCCGCGGCGGCTGGTCTTGGGGTTTGTGCTGCTGTACGCGCTGCCGCTGGGCCTGAGCTCTGGCGCGAAGTATATCGGCAAGGCCTACGCCGTGAATTGGTGGGAAGCGAGCCACGAGAGGACGAACCAGGCGCCCGATCCGGCGACGACGCCGGAGGCGGTGGTTCAGGTATATGCCGCGCGGGCCTTCGGTTGGCGCGGCGCCTTCGGCGTGCACACCTGGATCGCCATGAAGCCTAGCGGCGCCGACCGCTACACCCGGCTCGAAGTGATGGGCTGGGGCGTGCGGCACGGCCGGCCGGCGATCCGCATCAACAGCCGGGCGCCCGACGCCGAGTGGTTCGGCAACCGGCCCGAGAGGCTGGTCGACCTGCGCGGCGAGGGTGTCGATGACCTGATCGAGCAAATCGTCGACGCGGCGGAGCGCTATCCGTTTCCCAACAGCTATCGGGTCTGGCCCGGGCCGAACAGCAATACGTTCACCGCCCATATCGGCCGCGAGGTGCCGGCGCTCAAGTTGGCGTTGCCGGCCATGGCCATCGGCAAGGACTACCTGCCGAACGGGGATATCGCCGCCTGGACGCCGAGCGGCACCGGCTTTCAGGTCTCGCTGTTCGGGCTGTTCGGCCTGACGCTGGCGCTGAAGGAAGGCATCGAGGTCAACATGCTGGGCCTGAGCGCGGGCGTCGACGTTCTGCGGCCGGCCCTGAAGCTGCCCGGCATCGGCCGTCTCGGCGTCAGCAACGGTGCCTGACCGGCCGCTTCAGAGATCC
>JAKSBI010000529.1 GCA_022361215.1 Hyphomicrobiales bacterium
GTCGTTGGTGCGCAGACGGACGACGAACTTGCCGACCCGCCGCCCCCAGTCCCGTCCGAGCGATTTGGCCTCTCCATCCGGAAAGCGCTTCAGGAAGGCCATCCGGTCGAACAGCATCGGCTGTTGAAAGTGCTCGGCAAACGCGGTGGCCGCAGCGACGCCATACGCAACGTCCGGATCGGCCCCAGCCGGCGCCTGCCCGATCGCGTAGCCGCTCTCGTAGCGCTGTTCGATGCCGTTGACGGCGAGAAATCCGGCAACGTGGCCCATCGCCATGGCACGCGTGGCGAGCGGCGGCGGAACAAGCTGATCCCGCAGGGCCTGAAGCGCCACATCGGTCCAGTGGAACACCGTGCTGACATTCGCCGGCGCGACCACGTCGGTCAGATAGGATTTCTGACTGCCGAAGGGACCCGCGCAGCCGGTGACCGTGCCGACCAGTGCGGCAGAGGAGCACCCGGTAAGAAACTGGCGGCGTGAGAGTGTCACTGTGGTTTCCCCCGGAGACCGAACGATTGTGCCCGCGCCATGCGTTTCCCGAACGCATGGTGACATTCAGTCTGCGGACCATAGTGGGACAGTCGTTAACGATCTGGAAACGTGAACGCTCGATGCGATGCAAGTGGGCCGCATCACTGGGTCGGGCAGGGCCTGACCTCAATCAGGCGCAGTCGTGCGCGCGGCACCCTTCCGTACGCCCAGCGGTGGCTTCGAGCCACCGATATGCGAGGTTCCGAACCCTCGATTCGAGGAGGACGGGCAATTGCATGATTGTCAACAATATATTTGACAAATTTGTCGGAGATTTTTTATACAATGCGGCTGCTGCCTGCGATCGGCAGGCCAAGACAATCAATCTGGAGGAACGCTCATGTGGCGATCTTTTCTGACGACGGGGCTCACCGCCCTCGTGCTGGCCACGTCTCAACCCGCTTCGGCACAGAATGGACCCTACAAAAAGGGAGACGACGTCACCGTGCTGATCGGCTTCAAGGCGGGAGGCGGCTCTGACGCGGTGGCCCAATTGGTGCAGCCATTCCTGGCGAAAGAGCTTGGGGTGGATTTCGTCAATCAGTACTTGCCCGGTGCGACCGGCGCCATTGCCTGGACCCAGCTTGCCAAACAGACCAAGCCCGACGGCCAGACAATCAGCATCACGAACACGCCGATGCTCATGACCAACTACATCATGAACAAGGCCATCACCTACAACATCAAAGAGATCACCCCGATCGCCAACATTGTCACCGATCCCGGCATCGTGGTCGTCTCCGCCAAGAGCCCCTTCAAGTCGCTCCAGGATCTGATCGAGGCCGCGAAGGCGAAACCGAAGACGGTCACGGTCGGCAACTCCGGTGTCGGGGGTGACGACTTCTTCACGACGGTCCTCCTGGAGCAGGCGGCCGAAGTCCGGTTCCAAAAAGTTCCCTTCCAGGGCGACGGTCCCTCATGGGCGGCGGCGATGGGCGGCAAGATCGACGCCAGCTTCAACAATGTGGGCATCACCTTCCCGCAGATCCGTGAGGGCAATCTTCGCGCCTTGGCCGTTTTCGCCGAGAAGCGCCTGCCGGAACTGCCGGATGTGCCGACCGTCAAGGAGCTCGGCTACGACGTCGTTGCCGGATCGTCCCGCGGCTATAGCGGCCCTGCGGGCTTTCCCGAAGATGCGCGCCGGCAGCTCGTCGAGGGCTTTCGCCGCGTCGTTGCAAACCCGGAGTTCCAAAAGGCGGCTGCCGCTCAGGCAATGAACATCGACTTCATTCCAGGCGATGAGTATTCCGCCTATCTCAAGCGCCAGGAAAAAGAGTTCCGTGGCGTCTGGGAGTCCGTCAAGGATCAGGTCCGCGCAGCGAACTGACCCAGCGAGGGGGCGGGCGGCGTCAAGGCGCCCGCCCCCCAGCCATCGACGCGGTCTGGGAGCCTGCAAACAATGGGACGCATTCTCGTCGCTGCCATGAGTATCGTGGCAGCCATTGCCATGCAGCAAATCGCAGCGTCGTATCCCGCTGCGGCAGCGCGCTTTCCGACATTGCTCGGCTATGTGGTGATTTGCCTCGGGCTCATGGCCATCGGCCAGGTTCTGCTTGAATGGCGGCGATTGCGGCTCGCGGGAACACTTCAGATCCTGCCGCGCGCCGATTGGCGAAAGATCGCAATCGGTTCGGCGTTCACCGTGCTGATCATCCTTTATGCGTGGTCGATCCCGGTCTTGGGATATCTCCTCGCGACGCCGCTGATGCTGGCGATCCCGATGGCCCTGTTGCGCCCCGTCGGCTGGACGGCGGCGGCGATCACCGTCATCGCCGTTACCGGAACAATATGGGTGGTGTTCATCTGGTTTCTCCGGCTGCCCATTCCACTCTATCCGGGCGCTTAAGGAGGATACGTGACCGAGTCATTCCTGTTGGTCGGACTCGCCAATGTCGCGCAGCCCACCAACCTCCTGGCCATCGTTGCGGGAACGGTCATCGGCATGGTCATCGGGGCCATGCCGGGCCTGTCGGCTACCATGGCCATCGCACTGCTCCTGCCGCTGACCTTCTCGATGCCACCGGAGACCGGGCTTTCGATGCTCGCGTCTCTCTATCTTGCGGCCATGTACGGCGGATCCATCGCGGCGATCCTGCTGCGCACGCCTGGAACGCCGGCCGCGGCAGCCACCGTCGTCGACGGATACCCGATGGCTCAAAGCGGCCAAGCGGGCAAGGCGCTTGGACTATCCTTGACCGCTTCGCTTATCGGCGGGCTTATCTCGTCCTCCGCACTCCTTACGATCGCCCCATTGCTCGGTCAGCTCGTTCTGAACTTCGGTCCCGTCGAGATCTTCGCGATTGCCGTTCTGGGCATCACCATCATCGGGTCGTTGTCGCAGGGGTCGGCCATACTGGGTCTGTTGGCGGGCGCGCTCGGATTGTTGATCGGCACCATCGGCATGGATCCGACGACCGGCACGCCCCGCTTTACCTTCGGGGTGCTGCAGCTCTTTGGCGGTGTCGAGTTCACCGTCGCCCTTATCGGCCTGTTTTCGATGCCACAGGCCATCCGCTTGATGATCCAAGGCGACGGTGCCAAGGGAGCGCAGGTCTCGAAGATCCGCGACCGCATGCTGCCGAGCCCGGGCGAGTTCGTGAAGCTGCTGCCAAACGGTCTGCGGTCAGGCGTGATTGGTGTTCTGACCGGCCTCATTCCCGGCACCGGCGGCGACACGGCCTCCTGGTTCGCCTACAACGAGGCCAAGCGGTTCTCACGAAAGAAAGAGGCCTTCGGGACAGGCTATGCGCCGGGAATCGTAGCGCCCGAGGCCGCCAACAATGCGGTGGTCGGCGGATCTCTGGTGCCGACGATCGCATTGGGCATCCCGGGATCGTCGGCAACGGCCGTTCTGCTTGGCGGGCTCATGGTGCACGGCATTCTGCCCGGCCCCAGCCTGATGACGGATTACGGCGATGTCACCTATACGCTTCTCTGGGCCGTGCTTTTTGCCAATATCGCGCTCTTCCTGGTGGGGATACTGTTCACGCGGGCCTGCGTTGCCGTCACCAAGATTCCCAATCGCGTCGTAGGGCCGGTCATCATCGTATTGTCGGTGATCGGCGCCTTTGCGATCAACAACTCGGCCTTCGACATTGGACTGATGATCGTTTTCGGTATGGTCGGCTTCCTATTGGATGAATGCAAGATCCCCACGCCGCCTCTGGTGATCGGCCTGATCCTCGGCCCGGTGCTCGATACGAGCCTGCAACAATCCCTCTTGATCGGACAGGGAAGTTGGTGGATTTTCCTGGAAAGTCCCATTTCGGCGGTACTGTTGGCCATCGCCTTTGTGTCGGTTGTCCAAGCCACGCCGCTTTTTGGAGTTCTCAAGCGGCTGACGGGCAAACGGGCGACGTTGCAGAGCAAACGAAATGGCTAACGGGCGTCCGTCATGCGCACTGACACGACAAGGGGACTCGGCCGTGCATGACCGCGAGGACCATCCGACTTCCGGCGATGTCCAGTCAGAGCTCCTGGGCGAGGCTGACGAAGAACGCCGAGAGTCTCTGACCGGCGATGCGCTCGTGCAGGACATCGCGCGCCGCCTGGAAGAGAGTATCGTTTTTGGCCAGCTTCATCCTCGAGAACGGCTGATTGAAGAGGATATCGCCCGGAAGTTCGGTGTTAAGCGCCATATGGTGCGCCAAGCCATCATCGAGCTCGAACACTTGGGTTTGGTTGAGCGGGTGCGCAACCGAGGAGCCGTGGTTCGGCTTTACGAGGCGGAGGAAGTCGAGAATATCAACGCGGTCAGAGAGCTGCTGGAAGGCCATGCTGCCTCGCTTATCCCGCTACCGCTGTCGGCTGCTGCGCTGGCAGAGCTCAAGACCCTGTACACGCTCCATACAGAGGCGCTCGAGAAAGGCGACCGGCGGCAAGTCTTCCGTGCGAATATCGAGTTCCATAAGTCGCTGTTCTCGCATTGCGGCAATCCTGCATTGATCGAGGCGATCAACTTTTTCAATCAGAAATCCCATGCCTACCGTTCGATTTTCGTCAACGACAAGGGGTATCTGCGTTCGGTGTCGGGCGAACATCTTGAGATGATCGAAGCCATCGAGGCTGAAGACCGCGCGCGCCTTGTTCAGCTCTGCCGCGCCCATTTGGCGCCGGCCAAAGACCATTACATCGCGACCTGGCGCTCGCGCTTCGACTGAGGCGGCGGCCGATGGCGCTGCGTGCGCAGCACGGACACGATGCTCCGGTCCCGCTCCGCTTCCAGCGCCTCGACGCTGAGGCCGTTCGCCGCCGTGTTGAGGCCGTCCGAGATCTGCCGCTTCACCTCGTCGGTCAGTTGCGGCGTTCCGAGGCTTGCCCAGCGTCGCTCCTGGCTCGCGCCCAGATGTTCCAGGTAGTCGGCGATCCCGCCTGGGCCGCCACCCAAATGGTAGGTCATGTGCGGCCCTACGGCGGCCCAGCGCAAGCCGGGACCGTTGACCACCGCCGCATCGATATCCTCGACGCTCGCGATCCCCTGCTCGACGAGATGCACCGCTTCTCGCCACAGAGCCGCGGAGAGACGCCCGGCAATGTGTCCCTCGATATCGCGTCTCAGGCAGACCGGGACTTTGCCTATCGATCGGTAAAAGGCCGCTGCGCGCTCGAGTGCCGCTGGATCGGTCAGCTCCCCACCGGAGATCTCCACAAGTGGGATGAGATGCGGCGGGTTGAGCGGATGCCCGGCGATAACTCGCTCGGGATGACGACAGGCGGTCTGAATGTCGGAGACACGCAACGCCGTGGTCGAGCTCGCGAGTATCGTGTCCGGTTCGGTCAATTCGTCGAGACGCGCAAACAACTCGCGTTTGAGCTCCAGCCGCTCCGGCGCGTTTTCTTGTACGAAGCGCGCCGCGGCAAGCTCGGGCCCGGGGGACGAAACGTGGCGAACCCTATCGGTATCGATCTCCGCATCGTGCGCGATCAGATCCGCTTCGCGAAGATGAGCGGCCATGCTCTCGATCGTTTGCCGCAAGCGACCGGGCGCGTCGGGGTCGGGATCGACCGCGATGACCTTGAGCCCGTGCGCCAGGAACAATGTCGTCCAGGCGGATCCAATAAGCCCGGTTCCGATCACGGCGACGGTTTCTATGCCGCTGTCATTCATTCGTTTGCCTCCAGAAACGTGAGCAAAGCCCTCAGGCGTCTTGCCGCCGAACGGACCGCCTGGTCGCCGTCGCGACCGTTCCAGTCATAGAATCCACGACCGGCAGCGATGCCGGTCTCGCCCCGCTCGAGCATCGCCTGCACCTGCCGATTGGGAGCCGCATCGTGACAAAGGTCGGGAACGATCGTCCTTTGCGCCAGGATATGGCCGGTCAGGCCGCCCAGGTCTTTCTGTTCGAGGAGACCGGAGATGCACATGCGCGGCCCCAGCAACCAACGCGCTGCCTTGTCGATGTCCGCAGGTGTGGCCAACCCGCGCGACATCAGATCATACGCTTCATGCAAAATCGCATGCTGCAAGCGGTTGACGAGGCCGCCGGGAACCGGTTCGGGGACCACCAGGCCCTCCCGGCCGGAGCGGGCCAACACGGCCGATGCGGTCGCAACGGCACTGTCGGACGTCTCGGCAACCCGAATGATCTCGACGACCGGCAGCTCGTCGGCGGGGAAGAAATAGTGCAGGCCGATGAAGCGGTCGGGGTTTGCCAGCGTATCGGCGATCTCCTGAAGCGGCAGCCCGGACGTATTCGAGGCCAGGACGGGGCCGTCGGAGCCGTACCTGCGCTCGATGTCGCGCAGGCAGTCGCGCTTGATCGCAAGATCCTCCGGCACGGCCTCGATCACCAGATCGGGCCGCTCCGAAGGGGGCGTCGCAGACGGCACTATGCCGTCGTCCAGCGCCCCCAAGCCGTCGGGATTGCGGGAGACCAGCGTTGTCGCCACTCCCCCTTTGGCGAATGTGGCGGCAATCGCCCGCCCCATGACGCCTGCGCCGATGACCGCTACGCGTGTCATCGAGCGGTGTCGCCGTATCCGGACGTCATGCGCATCGGGGCCAGACCTGCCTCTCCGGCCGCATCGCGCAAGGTGCGGTGTTCGGCGATGGACATCGCGTTCGCTTCACTGTCGGTGCTGCGGCCCCACGTGAGCCCTGACAAAGAGCTTATGCCCAGTCATCCAGGGCGTAGTCGTCGAGGGCCGCTTCATCGAAGTTGAAACCGAGACCCGGCTCGGTCGGCAGGATGAGATGACCGTCCCGGCTTTCGAGCTGCCGATCCAGGATCCGACGGAAGTTGAGCACCTTGTCATCCGGGAAAAACTCCACGATTTGCCCGTTCGGCGCCGAGCCGACCAGATGAACATGCAGATCGTGGAACCAGTGCGGACAGAGATTGATGCCGTAGCTCGCCGCCGTCGCTCCGATCCTGCGGTATTCGCTGATACCGCCGCAGACGGCCGCATCCGTTTGCAGGATAATGGCGCCGCCTTTGTCCAGCAGCTCCTTGAAACGCCAGCGACCCGTCTCGATTTCGCCGGTTGCGACCGGTACGCGCGTGCGTGCGCTCAAGCGGGCATGATTGTCGATGTCATCCACCCGAAACGGCTCTTCTATCCAATAGGGATCATATGGCTCATAGCGGGCCATGAACCGCAACGCGGTCGGCAGGTCATGCCAGGCATTATTGGCGTCCAGCATGAGAAGCACGTCGGGTCCGATGGCCTCCCTGGCGGCGCGAATTCGAGCTTCCTCGCTATCCGGATCGAGCCGGCCAACCTTCATCTTGACGGCCTTGAAGCCCATCGAGACGTAGGACGCGAGCTCCTCTCCAAGCATCTCCGGCGTTTTTCCGTCCAGGTAGTAGCCGCCTGACGCATAGGCGGGAACGCTGTCCGAGTGATAGCCGCCGAGGAACCGGTGGAGCGGCATGTCGGCTTTGCGCGCGTTGCGATCCCAAAGCGCGATGTCCAGGATGGAGAGGGCCCGCATGACCGCGCCGGCACGGCCATGGAGGATCGCGGTGCCGTACATTTTCTCCCACAGCCCTTCGACGCGGGTCGGATCCTCGCCGATCAGCAGGGGTGCAAGGAGCTCGCGCACCGCCAAGCTGACCAGAACACCGGCATCGCTGCCGCCGTAACAGAAGCCAATACCTTCGTGCCCATCCTCCGTGCGCACGCGGACAATGCCATAGTCCCTGTGATGCACCTCTCGCGTTGCGAACGACGTTGGGGCATCGAGAGGAATACGGATCGTCCGGGCCTTGACGGACGTGATCGGGGATGGGGAAGACATGCCAGCTCTCCTTCTTCGCCTGCTCGGTCTCGCGACCGTCCTGGCGTAAACCACTATGAGACTGGGCTAACCTATGACGATATAATTTGTCAACACTATTGTTAACAATTATGGTGCGACTCGCTACATCTCTGACTAAGAACGGAAAATCTGGCGTTGTGCAATTCGAGGCGTCGTTCTGGTGTAGCGCGACCATATGTTCTCAGGCGGAGCGAATTCCCGCGCCCGCGACGGCATCCGTGAAAAGGCGTGCAAGGCGCTGCAGTGGGCCAGGTCGCAAGGGAGGGCGTGGGGGCGAATGCGATCCCGTCGCTCTTTAGCCTCTCGGTCGGTGAAAGACGACCATTCGGCATCACCGCTGACAGGTATCGATGCGTTCCGATTATTGCTCGTGGTCGACGTCAGGGTGTCGTGCTTCTGAGCCGCTGGCATCTGTTCTTGCGTGCAGTGTCACTCGATTTTGCACGCTACAGAAAGTGGGAGTGACTGGCGGATTCAGAGCTGGGGTGCCGCGATTGGGCGAGACCTCAATCTGTCCAAGGTATTGCTGTGACTGGAAGGAAAATGGTGCCCAGGGGCGGAATCGAACCACCGACACGCGGATTTTCAATCCGCTGCTCTACCAACTGAGCTACCTGGGCCGGGACGGCCTTGGCTTATAGGCAATCGTCCGCTGTGTGTCGAGGGGGTGTGGCGCCGTTATCTCAGGGAGGCCCTAGCTCTCCTCGCCGGTGTCGTCGAGGCCCGCCGGCTCCACGGGGATCGTATAGGCCTCGCCCAGCCAGCGGCCGAGGTCGATGTCGGCGCAGCGCTTGGAGCAGAACGGGCGGTAGGCGGTGGCGGTCGGCTTGCGGCAGATCGGGCAGGCGCCGGACCGTGGTGTCGGGGCCTTGCGCCTGCGGGCGCCGCCGCCCTGGGCCTTGTCGGTGGGTTTCATACGGTTTCCACTTCGGATTTGTTCAGCCAATAGAAGGTGACCGGGAAGCCTTCGCCCTGCAGCAGGTTCACCGTCTCGGTCACCGGCAGCCCGACCACATTGGTGTAGGAGCCGACCAGCTTCTGGACGAAGGCGCCGGCAATGCCCTGGATGGCGTAGCCGCCGGCCTTGCCGCGCCATTCGCCGGAGCCGAGATAGGCCTCGATCTCGCCGCGGTCGAGCCGCTTGAAGCGCACCCGCGTCTCCACCACCCGGCGGCGTAGCTGGCCGGTGGGCGTGACAAGGCAGAGGCCCGTATAGACTCGGTGCGAGCGGCCTGAGAGCAGCTTCAGCGCCGCCGCCGCCTCCTCCAGGAGCTCGGCCTTGGCGAGGATGCGCCGGCCCACGGCCACCGTGGTGTCGGCGGCCAGCACGAAGGCGCCGCGCAGCTCCTCGTCCTGCTGCACCAGCTTCCAGCCGCCATCGGCCTTCGCCCGCGCCAGGCGCCGCACCAGCGAGCGCGGCACCTCGCCCTTCTTCGGTGTCTCGTCCACGCTCGCCGGCCTGAGCGCGTCGGGCTCGATGCCGACCTGCTGCAGCAGCGCCAGGCGGCGCGGCGAGCCGCTTGCCAGCACCAGCCGCGGCCGCTGCGGCGCGCCGGATATGTCGGGCTTGGCCGTCGTGTCGTTCATGTCAGCGCCTTTGTCGGCACGGTCCCGTCCTTCCGGGAGGCTGTAAGGCCAACCCGTCGCCGGTGCCGGGCGGACCTATTTGTAGCGGTAGGTGATGCGTCCCTTGCCCAGGTCATAGGGCGTCATCTCAACCAGCACCTTGTCGCCGGCCAGAACGCGGATGCGGTTCCGGCGCATGCGTCCCGCCGTATGTGCAATGATCTCGTGGTCGTTCTCAAGCTTCACGCGGAAGGTCGCGTTCGGCAACAGCTCCGTCACTACGCCCGAAAACTCGAGTGGCTCCTCCTTCGCCATCGGTCTCTCTGCAGCGTCCTCGCATGTGCGGGAGAATGATCATCCCACAAATCAAAATCAAGAGGTTCGGGGTACCATGCGGACGAGGTTGGCCTTGTGGCCGCTCTTTTTTGCTCACGGCTATTCCGCGCTGACGCGCGGGCCTCCGCGGGGGCGCCCTGACCGGGCGGCGCGCAGTCGCGCGCTCGGCCCCAAAGGGCCGGTCCCTGCCACACGGCAAGGCCCGTCCGCCTGGCACTCCGAGACCGATGCTA
>JAKSBI010000612.1 GCA_022361215.1 Hyphomicrobiales bacterium
ATACTGGTAGTCGACGCCGACGAGGAAGGTGTGCTCCGCCGCCCCGGTGGTGAACTTGGCCTGGGCGTGGGTGTCGATGGTGAACAGATCGGTTTTGCCCAGGGCGGTGAAGCTGAACCGATTGAGGGTTCGCAGATCGGCCGCCAGGCCGCCGCCGAACACGGTCTCGTAGTCCACGTCGAGGGTATCGTAGCGGGCGTTCTGGCGGATCGTCCAGACGTCGTTGGGCCGATGCTCGAAGAGGTAGCCGACGGCGTAGGTAGTCCGGTCGAAGGCCTCGAAGTCCGGCTCGCCGGTAAAGCGGCTCACCGGGATTGTGCCGTTGACGTTGTCGAGCAACGTGCCCTGGGACGGCAGGAACTGGTTGGTGGAGCCGGTCTCGTCGTCCTGATAGTAGCCCAGGACCGTGAGCGTGGTCTTCGAGCTCGGCTGCACGGTCAGGGCCGGGGCCAGGAACAGCCGGTCGTCCTTGACGAAGTCCACCTGGGTGTCGCTCTCGCGTGCCAGGCCCGTCATGCGGAAGAACACGCGCTCGCTGCCGGCCAGCGCGCCGCCGACGTCGAACTTGCCTTCGAAGTGATCGAAGCTGCCGGCGTCGAGCTGCACCTCGGCGAAGGTCTCGGGCCTGGGCCGCTTGCTGACGATGTTGACCACGCCGCCGGGCGTGCCCTGGCCGTAAAGCACGGAGGCCGGGCCGCGCAGGATCTCGACGCGCTCCGCGCCGTAGAGGTCGGGCCTGAATTCGGCAAAGGCGGAGGAGCGGAGTTGCAGGCCGTCGCGGAAGACGCCGGTGCCGCCCTCGTCGAAGCCGCGATATTGCAGAAAGTCCACGCGGCTGTCGTTGCCGAAGACCTCGCCGATGACGCCCGGCGTATAGCGCAACGCCTTGTTGATGGTGTCCGCGTCCTGGGCGTCCAGGCGGTCCCGGGGGATGACGGTGATCGACTGCGGGGTCTCGATCAGCGGCGTGTCGGTCTTGGTGCCGGTGGCGCTGCGCGTGGCCACATAGCCATCCACCGGGCCGAAGGCGCTCTCGGTCTCGCCCGCGCCCTCGACATTGACCGTATCGAGGCGCTGGGTCTCGGTGACGCCGTGGGTGATCGTGCCATGCAGGGTCACGGTGTTGGCGCCGGAATAGCTGTATTGCAGGCCCGTGCCGGCCAGCAGCAGCCGCAGCGCCTGCTCGGGCGTGTAGGTCCCCCGGACGCCACGCGTCCGCAGGCCGGAGACCGTCTCCGTGTCGGCCGCGACCTGGAGGCCGGATTGGCGGCCGAACAGCGTCAATGCGGAAGAGAGCGCCTGCGGCGGCAGGTCGAAGCGGCGCTGCCCCGCCTGCGCCACCCGGACCGCGCCGCGCGGGCCGGTCGCCGCCAGGTCGCCCCGCTGCCCCGATCCGAGCCGGTCTCGCCCGGTCTCCGCCGCCGCCGGTCCCATCGCGCACAGGCCGACCACGGCGGTCGCCGCCAGCCATGCGGAAAACGCCCGGGCCGAATTGTCGCCAATCCCCCAGGCACGGATCGTCGTGTCCGTCTCTGCCATTCGCCCCTCCGAGCCGCTTCGCAATGATGCGAATGCGATCTGTTCGTGTTGTTGCTCGCTTAAGGGACGGTGGCGGCGGTTGAAATTTAAGGGGCGCAGCCGAACTTTTCTTGCACCCGCCGTCGGCCGGTGGGGAGGGCGGCGGACTCAGCCGGGCGTGATAACCAGAAGATAAGGCGTCAGTTGCCTGACGCGGGCGCCCTGGGTGCTGGCCGCGGCTCTGAGCGCCGCGACCGGATCGCTCAGGTTGAAGACGCCCGTGATCCGGCGCTCCGCAAGCGCCGCGCCGTGCAGCCAGATGACGCCGCGGTGATGCCGGTCGAGGCGCTCGACCACCTCTGCCAGAGGCACGCCGTCGACCACGAGCTGTCCGTCGCGCCAGGACGCGACGTCCGCTGGGGAGACCTCGGTGCGGGTGACGGCTCCGGTGGCGCGCGCCATCCTCAGGCGGTTGCCCGGCGCCAGCCGGAAGAGGCTACGTCGGGCGCGGCTCGGCGCCACCTCGACCGCGCCCGCCTTCACGGCCACCGAGACACTGCTGCGTCCCGCTTCGACCGCGAAGCTCGTGCCCTTGACCGTGACGCTGAGGCCGTCGGCGGCGACCTGGAACGGTCGCGACGGCGTCCGCACCACGTCGAAATAGGCCTGGCCGGCGAGCAGCGTCACGCTCCGTCGGGCCGGCCCGAAGCTGACGGCGACCGCGCTCTCGGCATCGAGATGCAGCGTGCTGCCGTCTTCGAGCCGGACCTTGCGAAGCTCCCCAACGCCGGTCATATGGTCGGCTTCCATGTAAAGCAGGATCTGGGGCGCCGCATAGATCGTGAGGCAGGCCGCGAGTGCCGCTGCCGCGACCGCCATGGGGCGGCTTCGCCGGGATCGAGCCACGCGTTGCGGCCTCTCCGGCGCCGGTCGCGCGGGGTCGGGCGCCAGGTCGCCGGCAAGCCGCCACATGCGCGCGACGCTCCGATAGGCCCGCTCGTGCTGCTCGCTCGTCCCGCGCCAGGCCGCGAGCGCCGACTTCAGATCCTCGTCGTCCGGGGCGGCCTCGACCTTCAGGAGCCAGTCGAGGGCTTCTTCCCGGATCGGATCGTGCTCGGCGTCACGGCCTGTCATCTATGACGTCGCAACAGGTTAGGAGTCTCTCTCGCAGGTCGTCTTGCGAACTATCGCTATTCTCTAAGACGATTTCCGTCGGCGAGATTTCAGGGCGTGATGGCACAGATTTTCGCGCAATGCACGGTCGTTGACGGGCTGCGTGGGGGATCTAATCGTCTTGGGCATCGAGCCGCGCGGCGCCGTGCCGGATCGCATCCTTGACGAGCTGATGCGCCCGCACCACGGAAACGCCAAGATGATCCGCGATCTGCTCCAGGCTGCGGCCCTCGAGCCGATGCATGTTGAAGGCCATGCGGGTGCGCTCGGGCAGCTCCGCCAGCGCCTCGGCCAAGGCTCTGAGCTGGTCCCGGTGCAGGACTGTCTGCTCGGGCGTTGCCGTCGGGGCCGACATATGCACGAGCGTGGCCGGGTCTCTGGTCTCGACCGAGGCCTCGGGCCGGCGCAGCCAGTCCAGGGCCAGGTTCCGCACGATGCGATAGAGGTAAGACACCGGATGGGCGATGGGCTGCCGCCGGGGGCCGTTCGCACCGGCTGCCGTATCGCCGCGCCTTCGGCGCGAGCTGAAGCGGATGAAGGCTTCCTGGACGAGATCCTCGGCGCGCGCCCGGCAGCCGACGATCGGTGCCGCATAGTCGATCAGGGCTGCACGATGGCTCAGATAGACCTCGAGGTCCGTCGGATCGGATGTCACGATGCAACTCATCTCGCCGGTCGCCGATTGGCGGTCGGAAACGGCGCTGTCGGTCAAAACGATCCTGTCGGTGCAGCCGGACCTTAGCCGCGTTGACGATCATTCTCAACGCTGTCGGCCGCGACCGGTCCGATGCTCTGCACGCCCGCGCCTCGCGGCGGCCTTCCGCGTGACGATTTTCGTGATAGCTTCCCCGGTCCAGGCAACCTCGGAGCGACCTGATGGCGCCGCCCTTGACCCGCACGCTTTGCGTGGCCCCGATGATGGGGTGGACGCAAACCTTATAGATTTCAGATAATTACAAAATCGCGTGTGTAATATATGTGTACTCAGGGATCAACGGGGATCTTTGTTGATCTATTCCCATCCAACCGTGTGCAATAGACCCGCTTGGCTCAGACTGGAATTACGCTTGACCTTCGTGCGGCTGGTCCGCCCATGAGCGTGCGCGCTTGGCGTTCCTGCTCGCTGTCAAGAAGTCCGGTCGTTTCCGGATCAAACTTCCTTATTTGTTCTGTTGCATTGGGAGTGAATCCATCGGTCTGAGGGCCGTTTCTCTGCTCATGGCTGATACTTGACAGACCGCAATCATCTCTGGCTCTCTGCGCCCATGACTTTGCAGGCCCTGCAAGACCGTGTCTCGGCATGAACAATGCCGGTCGTGAGCCAAGGTCGATGCCTGACCAGGACACTGGTGGACTCAAGAATGGCCGGACAAAGACGAGCGGTTCCACACCGGCCGCAAAGATGTTTGCTGTCATTGAAATTCTCGCCAAAC
>JAKSBI010000022.1 GCA_022361215.1 Hyphomicrobiales bacterium
CGACATACCGAGATCGGCGCGGCACGAAGAAACGAGCCTCCCAAACTTCCAATAAACGCGCTTCTTCGGTTGCAGCACCGTGAACGCGCCGGCCCGGAGGCTCTCCAGAAGCACGGTTTCGTCCAGAGCGCGACTATTGCCCTCGGGAGCTAACATTCCGGCACCATGTCCTTTCCATCCTTGGCCAGACCTGCATCGCCGATGAACCGACGGCACACGCCGACTGGGCCTGGCCGATCGGTACGCAAGGGCATTCTCGGCGGAGGCCGCATGACACCCACGCCTCTCACGATTCGGCCGGCTCGAGATCGTCGAGGCGCAACAGCCGGTCGGCAGGGACGTCGTGGGCCAGTCTCCTTTTGACCACTGTCTCAAGATCCTTTCGGGCCAGCCCGCCGCCGGGCTTCTTGAACGTCAGGTGTTCCGCCTTGAGCTCGGTTCCGGCCGGCAATCCCTGGCGCAACGCGAGCGACTTTCCAAACAGAGAGCGCATCTCGCGCATCTCTTCGCTGAACCCATCCTTGTCGACCGGGCAGGTCTGCATCGTATGGATGGCATTGCGCGCCTGGACGAGCTGTGCCAGCTCGCCCGGCGTCAGGGACGCCGGGGTGTCGGGACCGAACTGCCCGCCGTGCATGGCAATATGGACCTCGATCACCGGCGCGCCGCGGGCCATCGCCGCCACGGAGGGCCAAATCGTACCGGAATGATCCGACAGGCCGACAGGCCGGCCGAAGCGCTCGTGCATCTCGTCGATGACATTGAGGCCGACATCCTCGAGACGGGTCGGATACCGGCTGGTGCACTGGAACAGGACCAAAGGGATGCCGAGAGCATCGACCCGCTCGACTGCCTTGCCGATGTCCTCGTAGCTGCTCATGCCGGTGCTCAGCAGCATCGGCTCGCCGCCTTCGGCCATGCAGTCGAACAGCTCCTGGGACGCGACCTCGCCCGATCCCACCTTCCAGGCCGGCATGCCGACCCGGCGCATCATCCGCACTGCCTCGACGGAGAAGCAGGAGCTGAGAAACACCAGCCCCTTCTCGCGTGCATGCGACGCCAGACCTTCCCATTCGGAGACGGTGAACTCCATCCGGCGCCAGTAATCGAACCGCGTCTTGTCCTGAAAGCTGAAGGGTACGCGAAACGTCTCGTCCCTGGTCGACTCGGCCTCCGCGATATGGGTCTGGAACTTGATCGCATCCATGCCGGCTTCGGCGGCGAGATCTACGAATGCGTGCGCAAATCCCAAGGACCCGTCATGGGCCTGCGCAACCTCGGCGATCAAAAACGGCCGGCCGGCCTGACGGATCTCATGGCCGTCGAGACTGACAGGATTGGCCGGCTTGGACATGCTCATTTCCTGGTCATGGCGTGGTCGCCCGCTATCGTCAATAGAGTGCCATGGCGGCAACCTGCATCGTCAGGGCCCGTTCGCATGGCGAGCGCTCGCTCGGCCGCAAAGCCGCCCTATCCGGCAGAGCTTGCCTCGGGCTCGTGATCCGCGCAACGCCGGTAAAGGAACTCCGCAATCTCGAAGTCGAGACGGGTATCGATGTCAATCGAGCGCTCCGCTGGCATGACGTAAGGTCGCGGACACGCCCCATAGAAGGACGCCTGCTCCATCAGGACGTCGCGGCGCGACAGATAGATGGCTCCATTGGTTCTGTAAACCTCAAACCCGAAATCCTGTCGGCGCGTTTGTTCGAAAGTGTCGCCAATATAAGGTTTCAGAACAAAACCCTCGATCATGCGAAGCTTTTTCGGGTGCGCATGATTGGCGTCCGTCACACCGATCACGGCCGTGGTTCCGGGGCGTTCGGCAATCTCCAGTGCAGCCGTAATGTCGTCCGCGGTCCGCAGCGGCGACGTGGGTTGCAGCAGAAGGATCCAGTCGTAGCGCTCGCCGCGCTCCGTTTCGGCGTGAGCGACCGCATGCTGGATCACGGGCAGCGACGGCGTCTCCGGGCGCGCCAGCTCGGCCGGGCGCATGAACGGAACATCCGCGCCATAGTCGCGAGAGACAGCCGCGATCTCCGCGTCGTCCGTCGAGGTCAGGATCCTCTGGATCGGCGCACCGCGACGCCGGGCTTCGGCCGCCGCCTCTATGCTATAGGCAATGAGCGGTTTGCCGCAAAAGGGCAGAACGTTCTTTCGGGGAAGCGTAACGGATCCCCCCCGCGCCGTTATGACTGCCAACACGCTCATGTCCAATGCCGTTCGCCGCTGCCGCGGCGCTAGCTAGTAGGCCAGTTTCTTCTCCGTCGGCAGCTCCTCCGAGGAGAGCAAGCTGGCGATCCGCGGACCGGCGCTTCCGTCGCCGTAGATCGGATCGCACTCATAGCGCCCGTTGCCGAGCTGTTTTTCGAGCGCCTCGGAAATCTCCGGCTCGCTGTGGGCGACGTGGATCACGTTCCTCCCGCAATCGCGGCCGCTCTGCCGGCTGCCGATATTGATTGCCGGAACACCCAGGAATGCGGCTTCCCGAATACCCGTGCTGGAATTGCCGATGATGCATTTGGAGCGTGAAAGCAAGCGCAGGAACGGCTCGGGCGGCATGTTCTTCAGGAAGTGGATGTTCCTGGCTTCATGCCGCTCCCGGAACTTCCGGATCTGCTTACTTGTGAGATCGGATCCCGCATCGACGTTCGGCCAGAACCAGAAGCAAGGCACGCGCGAATCGTGAACGGACTTGAGCGTTTCGCCAATCTGCGTTGCCGCGTCCGTCCATTCGTACGTCACGGGATGCTGCATGCAGATGATGTAGTCGCCGTCCGGATCGACGGGGCTGCCGACGCCTCGGCTGACGTGGTCGCCGACCGCGTCCGCGAGCTTCGGGTCATTGTCCCGTTCGAGCACCGATGCGGCAAGATCGATCGACGGGCAACCGGTAATGTGAACGCGGGCGTCCCTCTCACCCATCTTGAGCACGCGCTCGGCCGCGTGCTGGTTGGCGACGAAGTGGAGGTCCGACAGTTTCGTCACCGCATGACGCACCTTCTCGTCGATCGAGCCGGTGACTTCGCCGCCCTGAATGTGGACGACGGGGATGTTCATATATGCGGCCGAGATCGCCGTGGTGATCGTCTCGTAGCGATCCGCCACCGAGATCACGGCATCGGGCTGCAAGTGATGCAGGACGTTCGACATCTCCACGATGCCGAGGCCGACGGTCTTGGTGCTGGTCAGCGGCGTCTCGCCCTCCACCACCATATGCACTTCCATCGACGGCTCGAAACCGTCGGCTTGCATCACTTCGGCCACCTTTCCATAGCGCTCCAGCAATGCAGAGGCGGCAACCACAAGCTGCAGCTCCAGCTCGGCATGCGCCTTGATGGCCTTCAAGACCGTCTTGATGCGCGCATAGGATGGTCGTGCCGTCACGACGACGGCGATCTTCCGTTTCATGCTTTTGCTCGTGCCAAATCAGTTCTCGAAGATCGTACCAAGGA
>JAKSBI010000575.1 GCA_022361215.1 Hyphomicrobiales bacterium
GGCGCTGCTCTTCTTCCTGGGCACCGGCAAGCTTTTCGAGGACGACATTCGCGAAGGCAATTTCGCCCTCGGCTTGCGCAAGATGCACCGTTCGGACTGGAACTTCGGCCTCTGGGGCGGCTACGACGTGCGCAGCTCGGAAGAGGACAACGTCTTCCATCAGATCGCCTTCGGCGCCGAGGCGCTGAGCGACAGGTGGGACGTGCGCGCCAACGGCTATGTGGCGGTCTCGGACCCGGAACTCTCGCCGGGCGCGGCACGCGTGACCCTGACAGGCCCCGAAATCTCCATGATCGGGGGCCGGGAAGTCCCGCTCTCCGGCTTCGACGGCGAGGTCGGCTACAAGGTCTTCTCCGGGCGTGGCGGCCCGAAGGACGGCTCGGCCCGCCATGGCCGCTCCCACGAGCTGCGCGTCTTCGCCGGCGGCTTCTACTTCGACGACGGCGAGGCGCTGGAAGAGGTGGTGGGCCCGCGAGCGCGTATCGAGTGGCGCATCGTCGACGTGGTCCACGGGCTGCCGGGCTCGCGCCTGACGCTGGGAGGCGCGTACCAGTACGACGACGTGCGCGAGGACCAGTGGGAGGGCGGCGTGCGCTTCCGCGTGCCGTTCGGCGGCGGGGGACGGGACGCCCGCGCGACGCACCTGGCGTCGCTGACGCCGCAGGAGCGGCGCATGACCGAGAGCATCGTGCGCGACACCGACATCGTCACGGCCGCGAGCGAGGAAGAGAACGTCTTCGACGTGCTGACCGGCGTGCGCTTCGACCGCGCCGCGGTCTTGGCCGGCGGCGGGTCCTTGCAGCAGACCATCGACGCCAGCGGCCCGAACAGCCTGATCGTGGTCGATGGCGGCGTCAGCAACGGCAGCTTCGCGCTCGGATCGAGCCAGACGCTGCAGGGCGGCGGCTCGACCATTCGGGTGACGGGCGTCAAGTCGGGCGTCACGATGGACTTCACCGCGCCGGGCGCCAGGCCCTTCCTCGTGCAGACCCTGAACCAGGCGGTCCTGACCGTCGACAGCAACACCCATGTCGCCGGCCTCGGCATCCGCGGCGCGGGCGGCACTCCGGGCCGCCTCGACAATGACGGCATCGCCGCCATGGACGGTATCGCCAACGTCGCCATCACCGATTCGATGCTCATGGACCTGGGCGGCGACGGCATCTCGTTCCTCGACAACCACGCCAATGTGACGGTGTCGCACAACGCGATCTCGGACACGGACGGCGACGGCATGCGCTTCGGCGGCGACAATAGCGCCGTGAGGGTATCGAACAACGCGATCTCCGGCACGGGCGGCCACGGCGTGCGCTTCGGCGGCGACAACAGCGCCGTGAGGGTGTCGCACAACGCGATCTCGGGCACGGACGGCGACGGCGTGCGCTTTGGCGACGACAACAGCACCGTGAGGGTATCGGGCAACACGGTCTCGGACACGCGCAACAACGGCGTGCGCTTCGACGACAACAACAGCACCGTGACGGTGTCGCACAACACGATCTCGGGCGCGGGCGCCTCCGGCGTGCGCTTCAGCAACCGCAACAGCGCCGTGACGCTGTCGGACAACACGATCTCTGACAGTTTTATCTCCGGCGTGCACTTCGACGACGACAACAGCGCCGTGACGGTGTCGGGCAACACGATCTCTAGTTCTCTCTCCGGCGTGTTCTTCAACGACGACAACAGCGCCGTGACGGTGTCGGACAACACGGTCTCGGACACGCGCAACAACGGCGTGTTCTTCGTCGACAACAACAGTGCCATAACGGTGTCGAACAACAGGGTCTCGGACACGGACGGCGACGGCGTGCGTTTCGACGACAACAACAGCGCCGTAACGGTGTCGAACAACACGGTCTCGGGCACAACTCGCGACGGCGTGCGCTTCGTCAACGACAACAGCGCCGTGACGGTGTCGCACAACACGATCTCGGGCGCGGGCGCCTCCGGTGCGCGCTTCAGCAACCGCAACAGCGCCGTGACGGTGTCGGACAACACGATCTCGGGCACGGGCGAGGACGGCGTGCGCTTCGGCGGCGACAACAGCGCCGTGACGGTGTCGGACAACACGGTCTCGGGCACAACTCGCGACGGCGTGCGCTTCATCAACGACAACAGCGCCGTGACGGTGTCGGGCAACACGATCTCGGACGCAGGTTTCGCCGGCATGTTCTTCGCTGCCAACAACAGCGCCGTGACGGTGTCGGACAACACCATCTCGGACGTAAATTCTGCCGGTATGTTGTTCTTCGCCGTCAACACCAACCTGTTGCTTTCGAACAACAGCTTCTCGGGCATCGACAGCGACCTCTTCGACTTCGGCGCCGGCGCCAACACGCTCGCGGCCGGCAGTTCGGGCAACGTTGTCGACGACGCACCCGGCGGCTTCCTCTGCCAGGGGGGCTTCACCGGCACGCTGGAGATCACGGACGAGAACGGCGTGCTGCAGACCTTCACCAACAGCTGTTGATCCCTGCGGGAGGCCGCGTCGCTCTATCGGGGCGCCGATGGCGGGTATCCAGGCGCTCGCCCGCGCGATCGTCCGTGCACCGGCCTGCGGTTCGATCGGCGCGCGACCGGCGTCGGTGTCTCAGCCCAGTCGCTGCCAGATGGCGATGTCCAGCGCGGCGGCGGCCGCGGCGAGCGTCAGCAGTGAGGCGCGGCCGTTCACGATGCTGTCGGGGAAGGTCTGCAGCACGTAGGGCGCCGCCAGGATCATCAGGCCGCCGCCGATCACTGCCGCATACCAGGGAATGAGCTGATAGGCGAAGACGAGGGCCAAGAGCACCGAGAGCGCGGCCACGGCGATGCAGCCCCAGAGAACCGCCGCCCCGAACGCGCCCTTCAGCGCCTCGGCGCGATAGTCCGCCGGGAAATGGCCGGCGACGGCGACGATGAAGACGAACACCACCAGCACCAGCGCCATGAAGAGGGCGAGTTCCGGCCAGGGCGGCAAGGGCATGGGTTCGGTCTCCGGAGAGCGGCCTCAGAGCGGCGCGGCAGGCGCCACCACTGCTTGACCCACGAGAAATTCGGTCTCTAACATACCGGACATATATCAGTTGTACATGTGCGAGGCTGAGCCATGGCCCAGGACGGAAACAAGACGGCGGAGCCCGCGCCGGAGCGCAAGAAGCGCACCATCACGGAGATCCGGGAGTCGAAGCGGACCGGCGAGAAGATGGTCTACATGTCCGTACCCGACTACACCTCCGCCCAATGGGCCGAGATGGCCGGCGTCGACGTGGCCGTGGTCGGCGACAGCCTGGCCATGATCGCCCATGGCCATCCGAGCACGATCCCGGCCACCATGGACATGATGGTCATGCACGCCCAGGCCATCCGCCGCGGCGCGCCCGACACCTTCACCCTCGGCTGCATGCCCTATCAGAGCTACAACACGGTGGACCGGGCGCTCGTCAACGCCACCC
>JAKSBI010000009.1 GCA_022361215.1 Hyphomicrobiales bacterium
CACCGTGGCATCCCGGAGCGGCAGCTCCAGCGCCGTTGCCACCGCGCTCATGGTCACGCCGGCGCAGGCCACCAGCGCCTCGAGCAGCATATCGCCGGAGCAGGCGTGCATGCCGCTGCCGCCGGTCGCCGGATGCAGTCCGGCATCGACGAGGGTCTTGGCCGTCTGCACGGAACATATCACGCCCTGCCCGAGCCGCCCTTCCGCCCTGAGCGTCACCACCGCGGCCTCCGGCGTATCGCGATACCGCTCCTTCACGGGCGCCTGCAGCGCCTTCAGCTCCTGTGCGTCCATGCCGGTCTCCTCCGTAGAGCGACGTCCCCAAGCTTATTCGGCTTGCCGAGGTGCCGGATCAAATCAAATGGGCGTCAGCACGGACCGCGCCTGTGCAGCCGTTTGCGGCCCCGCGTCACGTCTCGCCTTCGGTCTTGGCTTGCTCCTCGGCGTCCTGGGCAAACAGCTCCTCCAGCTCATGGGTTGCCGATTTGGCGTGCGCCTGCAGTTTTTCGATGTCGGTGTAATGCTTGTAGTCCTCGTACAGCCGGCGTTCGTCGTAGCGCCTGAAGGTCTCGATGAGACGGCGCACCTCGCTCTCCGGCTCGCCGAAACCGCGCAGGACCTCGCTGGTCAGCTCCAGCGAGGAGAAGAACGTCTCGCGCCAGACCTTCTCCACGCCGAGATCCATGAGCTTGTGTGTATGCTCCCGGTCGCGGGCGCGGGCATAGACCGGTAGGTCCGGGAACGTGCGGCGTACGGTCTCGGCCGTATTAAGGGACTCTTTGACGTCATCGAGCGCAATCACGAAGGCCCGGGCCTTGCCCGCCTGCGCCGCTCTCAGGATGTCCACGCGGGAGGTGTCTCCATAGTAAGCCTGCGCCCCGAACTTCTTGACGAAGCTGACCCGCGCCGCGTTGGCGTCGATGGCGGTGAAGGGGATCTTCCGCGCCTGCAGGATGCGCGCCACGATCTGACCCACGCGTCCGAAGCCGGCGACGATGACGTGGCCCTCGTCCTCGGGCATGTCGTCGAAGGGAGGCTGCTCGGCCGGGCGGCCGTAGCGCTGGACGACATCGTCCAGAAGCAGCAGGACCGGCGTTGCCGCCATGGTCACGGTCACGACGACGACGAACAGACTGGCGTCGACGATGGAGATGACGTTCGCTAATGCGCCGGCCGTGAGCAGGACGAAGGCGAACTCGCCGCCCTGCGACAGCACCAGGCCCAGGCGCCGCGCCGGAGCCCGGTCCAGGCCCCACCAACGCCCCAGACCGTAAAGCACCAACACCTTGATCACGACAATCCCGGTCGCGAGCGTGAAGACGTGCAGCGGACTGTCCGCCAGCACGCGCACATCGAGCGACATGCCGATGGCGACGAAGAACAGCCCCAGCAGCAGCCCCTTGAACGGCTCGATGTCGGCTTCGATCTCGTGACGGTACTCCGAGTCCGCCAGCAGGGCCCCGGCGATGAAGGCACCGAGCGCGGGCGAGAGGCCTGCGGCGTCCATCACGATGGCCACGCCGACGACGGTCAACAGAGCCGCCGCGGTCATGGCCTCGCGCACGCCCGTGCTCGCGATCAGACGGAAGACCGGGGTCAGCAGATAATGGCCGACGCCTACCACCGCCACGATCGTGGCAAGCGCCAAGGCAGCACCGGCAAAGTTCATCGGATCGCCCTGGATCCCCTCGGCGAGCGCGAACAGCGGCACCAGGGCAATCAGCGGAATGGCGGCCAGATCCTGGAACAGCAGAACCGAGAACGCGGCCCGGCCGTGCCGCGTTGTCAGCTCTCCCCTCTCCTCCAGCACCTGCAGGGCAAAGGCGGTCGACGAGAGCGCGATGGCAAAGCCGAGAAACAGGCTCTGAACGAGATCTTTGCCCAAGCCGTTCGCGACCACGGCGAGCAATGCGGTGCTGATGAGAAACTGGGCCCCACCCAGACCGAAGATCGAGCTGCGCATGGTCCAGAGCCGCAAGGGCTTCAGCTCGAGCCCGATCAGAAAGAGCAGGAGCACGACGCCGAACTCAGCAAAATGCAGGATGCTGTCGACCTCGTAGAGGGAGATGACGAGGCCGAGGCCGAAGGGTCCGATCAGGAACCCGGCCGCCAGATAGCCGAGCACGGAGCCGACCTTGAAGCGCTTGGCAAGCGGCGCCGCGATGACCGCAGCGGCCAGAAAGACAGCCACCTGAACGAGCGTGATCTTTTCCATCTCGGTCCTACCCACCCTCGCCCAAGCTTCGCCTGCACATTACCGGGCCGCGTGAAACCAAGGCAGGCTTCACGCGCAAGCTCTTGAAACCAATCGACAAGCTCTTCCGGCATCGAGGCTTGCCCCTTGGCTCAATCGGCGATGGCCCGCTGGCCTAAAGCAACTCCTCGAACGGAACGATGGTCGACTTCACGGTCTTCATGGCCATCGCCTGTCCGACCGCGTCCTTGACGCCCTCGACCGTGAAGGGGAAGAGCGTCTGCATCTCCCTCCAAGGATACCTGTCGCGGGCGCGATACAGCATGTCCACGCCGAGCGGCAAATCGTTGGCCGTGAAGGCCCAGCTTCCGAGCACGTTCAGGTCCTTGGCGCAGATACGGTGCCAGTTGGTCTCGATCGCACCGGCGTCGGTGAACTGGCCCATCTCGACGAAAGTACCGCCGTCGCGCAGAAACTCGATGCCCTCGGGACCGGCGCTCGGATGGCCCGAGCAGTCCAGCACCAGGTCGGCGCCGTAACCGCCAACGATGTCGCGCACCCGCGCGATGCGGGCCTCGGATGTGACATGTTCTTCGATGTCCACCGTCGCCTCGGCGCCGAACGCGCGCGCCAGGCGCAGCCGCGGCTCCTCCGGCGCTCCGACGGCGATCACCCGGCCCGCGCCCATCTCCTGCGCGGCCGCGATCGCAAGAATGCCGATCGGCCCCGTGCCCTGCACGACCACCGTATCGCCCCAACGGAAACGGCCGGCCTCGATGGCGCGGTTGACGGACCGGATGCAGCTCGTCAGCGGCTCGGAGAGCGAACCCAGGAGCAAAGGCATGTCATCGGGCAGCTTGTAGATCTTGGTGCCCGGCAGCATGTCCAGATCGACATAGACATGCTCGGCCCAGCCGCCCCAGAGATGCGGCGCCTTGTCGAAGCCGAGATAGCGCCCGTAATAGACCGGCGTCAGGCACTTGTTGGCGTTCTCAGGATAGTGCACGCAGTAATCGCAGCTCCCGCAGGGCATCAGCGGGGGCAGCATGACCTTGGAGCCGACCTCGAGCGGCTTGCCCATGAAATCCGCCGTCAGAGATGTGCCTTTTTCCACGATCACGCCGGCCAGCTCGTGACCCAATGTGAAGGGCCATGGCAGCGGCTTCGGCCAGTGCCCTTTGAGGATGTGCAGGTCCGTACCGCAGACGCCGCAGGCACCGATCTGGATGAGCGCCGCGTTTGCGGGCACATCCGGCCGCGCCACCTCCCGCATCACCGGGTCGGCCGCTGGTCCGTCGAAGGTCGTGACCCGGATCATCTCCTGCACCATAGGTTCCTCCAACACGTGCCTGCGCGACTCGTCGCCTATGTTAGAGAAGCCGGCGTCCACTTGGAACGTGAGTCTCAGCTATCGCGAGACACGCCGCCGTCATCGTCGTTGCGTCGGGGCTTCCGGCGGACGGCCACTGGCGAGGCGACCCGCGGCGATTCCTCGGCTAAGGTGACCTCGACACGAATCGAAACCGGGGAACAGCGATGAGCGAGGCGACGCCACGAACGAGCCGCCTGCCGGCGCTCGCCCTGCAGATCCTGGCGGCCGGTCTCGTGCTGGCAGTGCTGATTGTCGGCAAGAGCTTCCTGATTCCTCTGGCCATCGCCGTTCTGGTCTGGGGCCTCCTGAACGCCATCATCGCCCGCATCGAGGACATCAGGATTGGCCCGCTGGCGCTGCCGCGCTGGCTCTCCACGATCCTGGGTATTGCCCTGGTCGCGCTCGCCGTGCTGGCCGTGGTGCGGATCCTGGCCTCCCAGGCGGACGCGGTCGCCGAGGCTTGGCCTCGCTATGCCATGCGCCTCGAGGCTCTGTTCTCGCAAACCATGGCCTGGCTCGGCCCCGAGGTGGCGCGGGAGACCCAGGAGATGCTGGCCCAGATCAATATCGCGGCCCAGGTCTCGGGCTTCGTCGGCTCGGCCGGCTCGCTGCTGCTGACCACGATCCTGGTCATTATCTATGTTGGCTTCCTGATGGCCGAGCGCGGCACAATCGCGCCGAAGCTGGCCGCCCTCTTTCCCGGCCGCGAGGGCATCACGGGCGTGCGGGATGTCGTCGCCTCCGTCTCCGAGAGCGTACGCCGCTACATGTGGATCAAGTCGATCATGAGCGTGCTGACCGGCGCCACCAGCTATGCCGTGATGAAGGCGATCGGTCTCGACTTCGCCGAGACCTGGGCGCTGATCATTCTGCTGCTGAACTACATCCCCAACATCGGCTCGGTGCTCGGCGTGGTCTTTCCCGCGTTGCTGGCACTGGTCCAGTTCGACACGCTGGCCCCGTTCCTGATCATCGCGGTCGGTCTGACGGCCGTCCAGTTCGCGATCGGCAATGTCCTGGAGCCCATGTTCATGGGCAGCTCGCTCAATCTGAGCGCCTTCGTCATCATCCTGTCGCTGACCTTCTGGGGTACGATCTGGGGTCTGGTGGGCATGTTCCTCAGCGTGCCCATCGCGGTGATGACCATGGTGGTCTGCGCCCACGTCCCGCGCCTGCGCTGGATTGCCATTCTGCTCTCCCGCGACGGGCAGCTCGAGACGGAGAAGGCCTAGGCCGGAGCCCTGTCCGCGAGCGGCCCCTTTGGCGGCAGGCTCGGCTCCACAAAAGCAACAGACTTCGCAGATACTGGACGCCCCGGTCGAGAGCGGGCATGACGTCTCAGCGGCCAAGGCCGACCTGGAGAAAACCATGACATCCCACGAATTGAGCGGAAAGCGCGCCCTGGTCACGGGCGCCTCAAGCGGACTCGGGGCGGACTTTGCACGCCAGCTCGCGGCCTTCGGGACCAACCTGGTGCTGGTCGCCCGGCGCGCCGACCGCATGGAGCAGCTCAAAGCGGAGATCGAGAAGAGCCACGCCGTCGAGATCGACGTGATCCCGATGGATCTGCTTGCGGAGGGCGCCCCGCGCAGGCTCTACGACGATCTGGCCGCCCGCGGCCAGACCATCGACGTGCTGATCAACAATGCCGGCTACGGCATGCATGGGCCTTTCCTGAAACAGGACTGGGCGCGGCAGGAGGCGATGCTCCGCCTCGACATGCTGGTGCTGACCGAGCTTACCAAGCTCTTCCTGCCCGGCATGGTCGCGCGGGACTACGGCCATGTGCTCCAGGTCTCCTCGGCCATCGCCTATCAGCCGGCGCCGACCTACGCCGCCTACGCCGCCGCCAAGTCCTATGTGCTGTTCTTCGGCGAGGCGCTGGCCTTCGAGCTGCGCAAGACCGCCGTGAACTGCACCGTCCTCTCGCCGGGCATTACGGCGACCGAGTTCCTCGACGTCGCCGGCCAGAAGCCGACGCTCTACCAGCGCCTCTTCATGATGCAGAGCGACGCCGTGGTGCGCACAGGCCTCAAGGCCATGCTGGCGCGCCGCCCGAGCGTCATCCCCGGGTTCGGCAACACCCTGCTCGCCTTCGGCGTGCGCTTCATACCGCGCCGGGCCATCACGCGCATCGCTTACTTCTTGATGAAGTATGGCTAGGGTCAGGCACCGCGGCAGCCGGAACTCAGGCCAATGCGGACAGCTTGGAATCCTCGACGATACTGGATGCGGAGAGTTCTTGCGGGAGTGGCCGGCCCGAAGCGGGCCGGCGCTCTCAACCCCGCAAATTCGACCGGCCGCCGCGCGCGACCGGTCCGGACCACCATCGACTGCCCCCGTACAGCTCGGGCGATCCTTGAACCTTTAGCTAGCCACGGAATGGCAGCCTGCACCACGTATAGGTGGCTTTGATCCGGCCGATTTTCGAGATCGGTTGCAAATGGGCAACACATGCACGCGCCTGGCGTGCATGTTTCTATTCTTGCGCGAGGGAGCGCCACCGCAGCCGGTGAGCGACCGCGGCGAACCCATGGTCTCATCGTCTTCGTCCTTGCCGAAGACCGCACATTTCCGTGAGGATGGAGCGCTCCGCCCGACGGCCTCTGCACGACTCGCGGTGGAGGCCTTGCCGTGGTAGCCCAGCCTCATGTCTGCCGCTTCCATCGACCCCGAAGACCTGCTGGCGCGGCTCGACCGGTTCCCGCGCGTCGCGCTCTGCCAAGTCCCCACGCCCATCGAGGCGATGCCACGACTGACGGCACGGCTCAACGGCCCGGCCCTTTTCGTCAAGCGTGACGACCTGACAGGCCTCGCCTTCGGCGGCAACAAGCTGCGCAAGCTCGAATACCTGCTGGGCGAGGCCATTGCGCGAGGCGCCGACTGTGTGGTGACGGGCGGTGTGCCGCAGTCGAACCATGTGCGTCAGACGGCGGCCGCCTGCGCGAAGCTCGGGCTCGACTGTCATGCGATGGCCATGGCCGGTCGCGTCCGGAAAGCAAGCGAGGCCTATATCACATCCGGCAATGTGCTGATCACGCATCTGACCGGGGCGACCCTGCACGAGGCGACCTGGTCGGGAGAACGCAACGCCGAGCTGCACGCCCTTGCAGAGCGTCTGGCGGAAGCGGGCCGGACGCCCTACGTGGTGCCCTATGGCGGATCCAACGCCCTTGGCGCGCTCGGCGCCGTACATTGCGCGGTGGAGCTGATGCAGCAGTTGCGCGCCAAGGAGATGGACATCGCCGCGATGGTGCACTGCTCGGGCAGCGGCGGCACACAGGCGGGACTTGCGGTAGGCCTCGCAGCGCTCGCGCCCGAGATCAAGCTGATCGGCTTCGACATCGACGCTGAGCCCGACCGCGTCGCCGCCGACGTCCGGCGTATCGCTCAAGAGACGGCGGCGCTGCTTGGCCTGGATGGGCATCTGGATGCGAATACCATCGACGTGCGCGCCGGCTATGCCGGTCCGGCCTATGGTGTGATGGCGCGGGAAACACTGGAGGCGATCCAGCTCGGCGCGACCAGCGAAGCGCTCATGACCGATCCGGTCTATTCCGGCAAGGGGCTCGCGGGCCTGATCGGCCTCGTCCGCGCGGGCGTTTTTTCAAAATCCGATCGCCTGCTTTTCCTGCACACCAGCGGAACGCCTGGCCTGTTCGCTTATGCGCCGGAGCTTATCTCCATGGTGCCCCCCGGGTGACCCTCCGGCTTCACAAGTTGTTGTAGGCGGGTTGCTTGCTAAGCTGCCATCGAGGCCCCATCTTTGGGCTCAGCAACGGGGCGGCCCGGTTCTGTTCGGGTCGCTCCATCGTTTTCCGGGGCGCATCGGGAAATCAACTCTGGAGACGTACATGAACTTGAAACTCTCGGCTGCCGCCGCAGCCCTGGCCGTTCTGCCCTTCGCTGGATTTGCTGCTGGGCCGGCCCATGCCGCCATTCAGTGCAACGGCGCCTATCAGGTGCTGAAGAGCGGTGAGGAGATCGCCACGCCCTATTGCGAGGACACCTATCTCGCCTATATCGGGCAGCGTTTCTACGGCACCAAGTACAGCGCTCATCAGGTGCGTTGGAACCCGCTGGCCAAGCGCGACACGTGCCTGGTGGCGGGCCACGACATCCGCGTCAGCTCCATCTGCCGCGGCCTCCTGAACGAGGGCGGCCGCAACTTCAACTGACGCGGCCGGCTTGAACCGAACAGCACGCCGGGATCGGGTTTGCCCCGATCCCGGCGTTGTTTTTCGTAGCTTGTCCGCTATCGCCCGATGCGTCGGTCCAGAGCCAAGGCTCCGGTCTAGAGCGCCTTGTTCGCGTCCTTCACCTTGTCGGCGTCGAGATAGAGCTCGGAGCCCATCTCGCGGAACTTCACGCTCATCTCCACCATGCCCTGCTCCTTGTCGTTCAGCTTGGCGGCGTAGTCGCGCACGTCCTGGGTGATCTTCATGGAGCAGAATTTCGGCCCGCACATGGAGCAGAAATGCGCCACCTTGTGGGCGTCCTTGGGCAGGGTCTCGTCGTGATAGGCGAGCGCAGTGTCGGGATCCAGCGACAGGTTGAACTGGTCCTCCCAGCGGAAATCGAAGCGCGCGCGGGAGAGCGCGTCGTCGCGCAGTTGCGCTGCCGGATGGCCCTTGGCGAGATCGGCGGCGTGGGCTGCGATCTTGTAGGTGATCACACCCTCCTTGACGTCGTCGCGGTTGGGCAGGCCCAGATGCTCCTTGGGCGTGACGTAGCAGAGCATGGCCGTGCCGAACCAGCCGATCATGGCCGCGCCGATGCCGGAGGTGATGTGGTCGTAGCCCGGCGCGATGTCGGTGGTCAGCGGCCCGAGGGTGTAGAACGGCGCCTCGCCGCATTCCTTGAGCTGCTTGTCCATGTTGATCTTGATCTTGTGCATCGGCACGTGGCCGGGCCCTTCGATCATCACCTGACAGCCCTTATCCCAGGCGATCTTGGTGAGCTCGCCCAGGGTCTCCAGCTCGGCGAACTGGGCCCGGTCGTTGGCGTCCGCGAGGGCGCCCGGACGCAGCCCGTCGCCCAGCGAGAACGACACGTCGTAGCGGCGCATGATGTCGCAAATCTCATCGAAGTGCTCGTAGAGGAAGCTCTCCTTGTGGTGGTAGAGGCACCACTTGGCCATGATCGAGCCGCCGCGCGAGACGATGCCGGTGACACGGTCGGCCGTGAGGTGGATGTAGCCGAGCCGGACGCCGGCATGGATGGTGAAATAGTCCACGCCCTGCTCGCACTGCTCGACTAGCGTGTCGCGGTAGAGCTCCCATGTGAGCTTCACCGGATCGCCCTCGCATTTCTCCAGCGCCTGATAGATCGGCACCGTGCCGATGGGCACGGGGCTGTTGCGCAGGATCCATTCGCGGGTGTTGTGGATGTTGCGACCGGTGGAGAGGTCCATCACCGTGTCGGCGCCCCAGCGGGTCGCCCAGACCATCTTCTCGACCTCTTCCTCGACCGAGCTGGTGACGGCCGAGTTGCCGATATTGGCGTTGATCTTCACCAGGAAGTTGCGGCCGATGATCATCGGCTCGGACTCCGGGTGGTTGATGTTGGCCGGGATGATGGCGCGTCCGCGCGCAACCTCGTCGCGGACGAACTCCGGCGTGATGAAGGCCGGGACCTCGGCGCCGAAGCTCTCGCCCGCCGCGACACGCTCCTCGGCATCCTCCAGAGCCTTCCGGCGGCCGACATTCTCGCGATGGGCGACGTAGACCATCTCCTTGGTCACGATACCGGCGCGCGCGAACTCGAGCTGGGTCACGGGCCGGCCTTCGAGACCGCACAGCGGCTGATGCTCGGTGGGAAAGGCGCGCGCTAGGTGCTTGCCGGTGACGTTGCCGTTGTCCTCGGGCCGCATGTCGCGGCCCACATAGGCCTCGACGCCGCCCCGTTCGCGGATCCATGGCTCGCGCACCCTCGGCAGGCCCGACTCGACGTCGATGGTCGCCGCCTCGTCCGTGTAGGGGCCCGAGGTATCGTAGACCCGGAAGTCCGGCTCTTCGGCGGCCTCCGTCAGCTCGATCTCGCGTACCGGAACCCGCACGTCGTCATGGCCCTCCGGACTCGAATAGAGCTTGCGGCTCGATGGCAGCGGGCCGGTCGTGACTTTCGGCACCATGACGTCTTTGGGATGAATATTCATGCTCGACCTCCAGGCTGATCACCACGTGCGGGTGATATATGACTGTCCGGGAGATGTCGGGGGAGGATGTGAGCCCGTCCCTTCGCCGGCATGACCCGGATCAGGTTCGAAGGGTGCTCAGGCAGCGTCAGCCCGATCTCAGCCGGATGCATCCGGCGCCCCTCGGAAGATATGGCCCTACTCTGCGGCGTCTAAAGGCCAAAGGCAAGCGCTTCCGCACCGGACGGTCCCCCGCGGACATCACCGGCAGATCGCAATGTCGTGCTATGCGCGCCCTGCACCCGTCACGCGCTTGTGTGCAAGGGTGAGATGCGGCGCGGCGCAGAGCGCCTAAGTTCAAGGCACGACCGGTTGTGGAGAATTGCCATGCGCCTGAGACGTCTGTTTCTCGCCCTGACCGTGCTGCCTGTGCTTGCGCTCCCCCTGGGCGGCAGCGCGAGTGCGGCGACCGAGGCCGAGACGATCGAGCGAGCCCTCGAGCTGCTGAGCCCGGCGCCCAACACGCGGCGCGCCGCGCTTGCCTACTTCAGCCAGCGCGGCAAGAAAGACGCGATCCCGGCGCTGATTCAGGCCTTCCGTTTTGCGCCCCACGACCGCAAAGCCTTCGTTGAGGCGATGCGCAAGCTCGCCGGCGAGGACATCGGCGAGCGCTGGTTCGACTGGATGCTCTGGCAGGAGGCCCAGGAGCAGCTGAAGCCGTTCGACGGGTTCGACGAGTTCAAGGCACGCGTCATGGCCCTGATCGATCCGAACTTCGAGCTGTTCCTGTATCCGGGCGTTGCGCATGAGATCCGCCTGGAGGAGATCACCTGGGGCGGGGTCCGGAAGGACGGTATCCCGGCGCTGACCAACCCGAAGCTCGTGACGCCCACGCAGGCCAGATATCTGACGCATGACGAGCTGGTCTTCGGCGTCTCCATCAACGGGGACGCCCGCGCCTATCCGCTGCGTATCCTCGACTGGCACGAGATGTTCAACGACGTCATCGGCGGCGTGCCCGTAAGCCTCGCCTACTGCACGCTCTGCGGCTCGGGCATCCTGTTCGAGACCACGGCGAAAGGCCGCGACAAACCGTTCGTCTTCGGCTCCTCGGGCTTTCTCTATCGCTCCAACAAGCTGATGTACGACACTGAAACCAATTCGCTCTGGAACCAGTTCACCGGCCGGCCCGTGGTCGGCAAGCTGACGGGCTCCGGCATCGAGCTGAAGACGCGACCGGTGGTCATCACGCGCTGGTCCGACTGGCTGGCCCGCCATCCGAAGACGCGGGTGCTCTCGCTCGATACCGGCCATGAGCGCGACTATCGTCCGGGCCGACCCTATGGCAGCTACTTCGCGAGCCCGAACCTGATGTTCCCGACCCGCGTGGACCAATCCAAGCTGAAAGCAAAGGACTACGTGTTCGCCCTGCGCAGCTCCGGCACGGACAAAGCCTGGCCGCTGTCGCTGTTCGCAAAGCAAAAGGTGATCAACGATACGGCCGGTGCCCTGGCGATCACGCTCGTCGGCGACACCACCACCCGGACGGTGCGCGCCTACCGGACCGAGGGACAGACATTCGGACCGGCGGATAGCGCCGATGCCCTCATGCTCGACGGGACGCGATGGCAGGTCACGGAGGATGCGCTTGTAAGCCCCGAGGGGCGGAAGCTGCACCGCCTTCCAGGCCATATCGCCTATTGGTTCGCATGGAGCGGCTATCTGGGCAAAAGCGGAGAGCTCGCGACGGCGACGAACTGATCGCGGCAGGCCCGGCTTTGGCCGGCGGCCAGGCCCGGCCCGATGTCCGGCACGCCCTCGCACCGATTGCTTCGCCCGGTGGGTTAAGCTCCTAGTACCAATCCACTTCCCGGGAGCGTCGATGCCACGGAGTTGGCACCGCGCTTGCTTGGTTCATGGCCGTGCAACCAAGGGAGGCACGCGGCCCAATGGTGACCCATACAGCAGCGGATCCGGCGACAGCCGCGGATTTCGGCCAAACGGACGCTGACGCCGCCGCCGAGGCAGTGTCCGGCACCCGGCCGAAGGTCCGTCTCATTACGGAATTCGTGACCCAGATCGGGACACTCGAGCGGGCGGAGACGGCCTGGCGCAGCCTGGCGGGACGTGCGCTGGTGCCCAATGCGAATTATGGCCCTGGCGCCCTGATCCCGACATTTCGCCACTTCGCGGCGGAACAGCCGGGAGCGGGCTGCATTCTCGTCTGGCACGGCCACGACCGTCTGGTCGGCCTCATGCCCTGCCGCAGGCCACGCCTGCGCTGGGGCGTGCCCCTTCCGACGCTCGTCAACTGGGCCCTGCCGCACATGCCGCTGGGCGTGCCCCTGCTGGACCGGGACTGCGCGGAAGAGGCGCTCACTGCCATCCTGGCAGAGGCTCGCAGGCAGGCCGGGCCGGCCGGCGTGCTGATCCTGGAGGAAATCGACGGTGTCGGGCCTTTCCGGGCCCTGCTGGACAGAGTGCTGGCAAAGGGCCGGCACCCCTCGTCCGTGCCCTTCGCCTTCGAGCGCGCGGCCTTCGTGCCGGAGCAGAGCTTCGACGTCTATCAGCGGCTCCACTACAAATCCAAGACGCGGCAGACCTATCGTCGCAAGCGCAAGAAGCTGGCGGAAATCGGTCATCTCGAAACCATCTTCCTCGACCGCTGGGAGGACATTGCGCAGGAGCTCGACATCTTTCTGACGCTGGAGGGCAGCGGCTGGAAGCGCCGCGAGGGGACGGCGATGATCTGCGACCCACGGTGGCAGGCCTGGCATCACGACGTGGTGCGGAATGGGGCGGGAGACGGCGCCTGCCTGTTCGCGGCTCTCAAGCTGGATGGACAGATGATCGCTGGCGCCGTGGTGGACTGGCGCACGACCACGGCGGAGCTTGGAAAGATCGCCTATGACGAATCCTACGCCCGCTATTCGCCCGGAGGCCTGCTGACCCTCGACATCCTGGAGCGGATCAGCGAGCACGATTATCAGATGCGCGTCAGACGCCGCCCCGGCCTGGAGATGTTCGACTCGGGCGCCCGGCCCGACAACGAAACGCTCTACGCCCAGTTCAAGCAGCGACGTCCCATCGAGCACCGCATCATCGGTTTGGCGCCCGGCATGGGCCGGTGGCGTTTCGCGCCGCTCGCCTTGATCGAATCCATGCGGCGCAAGGCCATCCCGTACATACGGACGATCCTGAAGACAGTAGGGCCGCACGCAAAGACGGCGCTGAACAGGTTGGTCCCGCATGCGACATCCGCGCTGAACCGGCTGCGGCGCATCTGAGGGCGTGCCCGGCAAGCTGTGTCAGCGAGTGGCTTGAACATGGGTCGTCGCGCTCAACCCAAGTCAGTCTAGACAATCCCCAACTCCGGGTAGGGCGCGTTCTCGACGACACGCCCGAACTCCATGCGCGCGAGGTCGATGGTCCGATAGCCGCCGTCGAGCACCAGTTCGGCGAGCGCCCGGCCGACCGCTGGGGCGTGCATGATGCCGTGTCCGGAGAAACCGCAGGCTACGAGGAAGTTCGGGGCAGCATCCGTCACCTGCCCGATGATCATGTTGCCGTCGAAGGTGTTCTGGGCGTAGTGACCGCCCCAGGTGGATTGCAGCTTGATGGACTCGAACTTCGGGACCCGGTTCGCGATCAGCGGCCAGACCGTCTCCTCGAAGTAATTGGCGAAAAACCCCCGGTCCACATCCCAGACGAAGCCCGGCGCGATGTCGAAGCTTGGGCGTCCGCCGGCCCAGCCCTCGCCCTCGGCCCGAAAGAACACCCCGCTTTCGTCCTTGATCAGCGGCAACGGCTCGATCTCGGCATCGCAGAGCCAATAATGCTGGACCCGGCACATCGGGACGACCGGGAGCTCGACACCGACCATGGCGGCGATCTCGGTGGCCCAGGCGCCGGCCGTATTGAGAAACATGTCGCCAGCGACAGTGCCGCCGCTCTCCAGCTCGGCGCGCACGACGCCGGTCTCGGAGAGCTCGAGGCCGCGCACGCGGTCGGCGACGTAGCGGACGCCGAGCCGCTCGGCGTTCTTGCGGAACCCCTGCAGCGCGCCATGCGGATCGATCCAGCCGTCGTCGGGCGCATAGCAGGCCAGTGCCACGTCCGAGCGGCCAACCGATGGGAACCGAACCGCGAGGCCGTCCGGATCGAGAAGCTCGACCTGGGCGCCTTCGCCCTCTTGCAGCGTCGCGTTCTTCTCCAGCGTGGCCGCGCCCTCGGGACCGACCGTGAAGAGATAGCCCCGATCTCTGAAATCGATCTCGGCGGCATAGCCGTCGAACGACATCTGCGCGTTGAAGCTCTTGTAGAAGTCCAGGCTGTAGGCCGACATCTGGACGTTTTCCGGCCGGCTGAACAGCTGGCGGCATCCGCCCGCGCCCTGAGGCGTGGCGGCCCGGGCATAGCTCGCGTCGGGCTCGATGACGACGACGTCGCCGGCACGGCCGTCGCAGGCCAGGAAATAGGCCGCCGCGCTGCCCATGATGCCGCTGCCGACGATGACGATGTCGGCTTTCACCGGTCCGGCTCTCTCACGCGAGCAGGCACACGTTGGCCCCCGCAAGCCTCAAGGTGCATCGTCGGCCTCCGCGGCAGCCTGCTCGATGTACCGGAAGACCTCGGTGTGGTCCGCCTGCGGACCCAGAGCGTCGGAGGCGCGTTCCAGCAGCGCGCTGCAAGCGCTCATAAGCGGCATGGCCAGACCGAGGTCGTCGGCCAGCGCCTTCGCCATGCCCACGTCCTTTCTGAGCAGTGCCAGAGCGAAGCCGCCCGCGAAGCTGCCATTGAGGAGATACTGCTCCGCCTTGTTCTCGGTCGTCGTGTTGCGTCCGGTCGAGGTGTTGAAGATGGACGTCATGATGTGCGGGTCCAGGCCGAATTTCATGCCCACATGCAGCACTTCGGAGGTGGCGCTGAGGGCCATGGCCGAGAGCACGTTGTTGAGCGCCTTGGTGGCGTGGCCCGAGCCAAGGGCGCCCGTGCGCACGACGTTCCCCATGGTGGAAAGGACGGCCTCGACGCGATCGATGAGCTGGCTCTGGCCGCCGGTCATAATCGTCAACGTGCCGGCGACGGCGCCCGTTACGCCGCCCGAAACCGGCGCATCGATGAGACCGACACTGCGGGAGGCCAGGGTCTGCCCGAGCGTGCGCGTGTCGCCGGGGAAGGACGAGCTCATGTCCACGATCAACGAGTGGGGCGCGAGCCCCTCGATCAGACCCGGCGTCCCGTCGCTACCGAGCACGGCGGCATGTACGGCCGGGCTGTCGGGCAGCATGGTGATCGCAATCGCGGTCCGCGACGCAAGATCGACGAGGCTGTCGGCTGCAACACAGCCTTCAACACCCTCGAACCCCTGCATCGCCTCGGCGCGCAGATCGTAGACCAGGACCCGCTTTCCGCCCTTAAGCATGTTGCGCACCATGGGTGCGCCCATGTTGCCGAGGCCGACAAATCCGACGAGGTCCGGCTCAGTCATCGGTCTCGTCGAAGACTTCCCGCGCAGTGCGGAAGGCATCGATCGCCGCCGGTACGCCGCAATAGATCGCCGTCTGAAGGAACACTTCGCGGATGTCCTCGCGCGTCAAGCCATTGTTCAAGGCACCGCGAATGTGAAGCTTCAGCTCGTGCGGACGGTTCAGGGCCGTGATCATCGCCAAGTTGAGCATGGAGCGCGTCTTCCGGTCGAGGCCCGGACGGCCCCAGACCTCGCCCCAGCAATAGGTCGTGACGAGCCGCTGCAGATCCTCCGTGAAGGCATCCGCCGACGCAATCGACCTGTCCACATAGTCTGCGCCCAGGACCGATCGCCTGATCTCCAGGCCCTTCTCGAACATCTCGCTGCCTTCCGCTTCCACTGCCATGCTTGCACCTCCACGTGTTTGCTGTCGTCACCTTTGGTCTCTCCGAACCGGCAGGACCTTCGAATGGCGGACGCGGGTTTGTCAATGCGGCGGCGCTGCTGGTGGGCTCGACGACCCCATGTTATGCACGCGCGCCGCCGCGTGCTGTCGGGCCGACGGCGACATCGCGCGGAAAGGAGAGCATGGACGTCCTCTGGATCCCCATCAGCATGACGGCCGGCTTCATGCAGGCCGTCCGGACGGCCGCGCAGAAGAGCCTCAACGAGCATCTCTCCACGATGGTCACGACCTATGTGCGCTCGCTCTTCGGCCTGCCGCTGATGCTCGTCTTCCTTTGGGTCGTGATGGCCACCGGCGGCGAGCCTTGGCCGAGCCTGAGCGGCATCTTTCTGGTCCATGCCTTCGCCGCCGCCATGACCCAGGTGATCGGCACGATGCTACTGATCAGGCTCTTCACGCTGCGCAACTTCGTGGTGGGCACCACGCTGACCAAGACCGACGTGATGATGACAGCCATCGTCGGATCGGCGCTGTTCTCCGAGAGCATCACCGGCGTCGGCTGGATCGCGATCCTGCTGACCATGGCCGGCGTCATTCTCATCTCGGTGGCGCGCATGCGGAGCCATGCCTTCGGTCACGCGGGCGGGCTCGTCGCCGCGCTGACATCCCGGTCCACCCGCATCGGGCTCGCCACTGGGTTCGCCTTCTGCCTGTCCTATCTGTTCCTGCGCGAAGCGAGCCTGTCGCTGACCAGCGGCGGCGTGCTCTATCGCGCTGCCTGGACGGTGGTCGCCGTTACGACGATCCAGGTCGTCACCCTTGGCGTCTGGCTGATCCTACGCGACCCGCAGGGTCTGATCCGGATGCTCGCCGCATGGCGTTTGTGCAGCTTCGTCGGAGTGACCAGCGCGGTTGGCTCGATCTGCTGGTTCACGGCCATGACCATCCAGAACGCCTCCTACGTCAAGGCGGTGGGCCAGATCGAGACGGCGTTCACGCTCGCGATCTCCTACCTCTATTTCAATGAGCGGCTGAACGGATCGGAGCTGCTCGGCATCATGGTGATCGTCGCAGGCGTGTTGCTGTTTCTACTCTGATGCAAGACCTGCCGGCTCGCTATCCTCGGGGATGGTCAGCATGAACGTGGCCCCCTCTCCCAAGACCGCGTCCGCGCCGATGGACCAGCCGTGACGCTCGGCGATGCGCTTGCAGATCGACAGCCCAAAGCCCGATCCATCGAACTCGGAACGGCCGTGAAGGCGCTGAAACGGAAGGAAGATCCGCTCGGCGAACTCCCGCTCGAAGCCGATGCCGTTGTCCTTGATCTGCACCTGCCAACCGTTCCAGCCGGCATCCCGCGTAGCATTCACCTGGATGCAACAGGCCCGGCCCTTGTCGCGGTATTTGAGTGCATTGCTCAGAAGGTTCTGGAATAGCTGGCGCATCAGCACCTGATCGCACTGCACCTTCGGCAGGGTCTCGACATGCACCTTGGCCCCGGCCTCCTCGACCCGGACGGCCAAGTCGTCGACGATGGAGCGGACCAGCAGGTCCAGATCCGTCGGCTCCATGACAAGCTCGGCATGGGCCGCATGGGAGTAGCTGAGCAGGTCGGAGATCAACTGCCGCATGCGGCTGGCGGCGTCGCTCATGACGCGGAGCGCGTAGGCGCCATCGCTGGACAGCTTGCCCTCGACATCTTCCGCCAGATATCCCGAGAACGTCTGAATCTTCCGCAGCGGCTCCTGCAGGTCGTGGGAGGCCACCGAAGCGAAACGCTCAAGCTCCTCGTTGAGCTGCTGCAGCTCCTCGTTCTTGCTCTCGAGCTCACGCTGGGCGCGGTTGCGCTCGGTCACATCGAAGGTGACGGCCAGACTATGTCTTGGCGCAGCATCGTCTGAGCGATCCAGGATCGCTGAAAGCTCGCCCTCGAACACGGTCCCGTCCCGGCGAATGAACTCGTAGGGCGCGTTTCTCACGACGCCGGTCTCCCAGAAGGTGGGCAGTACCTCGGTTTCGGCGAGCGCACGGGACGCCTCCGTCAGAAACTCGGTCGACCGCCGTCCAATGACCTCGTCGCGCCTCTCGTAGCCCATCTTGTCGAGCCAAAAATCGCTCACCTCGACGATCCGTCCCGACGGATCGATCGAATGCAGCATGGCCGGCGTCTCGCGATAGATCCGCTCGAACCGCGCCGCATTCGCGGCAAGCTCCTCGGACAGGGCTTCGAGCTTGAGCCTGTCCGCTTCGTGCGTGAGCAGCCCGCCAACCCAACGGGCCAGCAGCCCGATAAGCGTCTCATCCTCGACCGAGAACCGATCGCAGCACGCCTCGCGCCCGCTGAACGACAGCGTTCCGTAAACCGTCCCGTCCACGGTGAGCTGTGTCCCGATATAGCTTTCCAATCCCAGCTCCCTGTAGCTGGGATGACTGGCCAAGCCCTGGTCGCCGGCACAGCAATAGGTATGAACCTGGCCGTTCTTCATGACGGCTTCGCAGAAGGTATCGGCCAGGCCGTATCTCGTGCCTTCCTCGATCCGTCCCGTCGGATCGATGGCGTACTGGACCCGAACCTCCTCGTCCTCCGCCTGCATGACCACCGCACACTCAAGACCGAAATACGTGCAACCGGCGCTTAAAAACGCCCGCACGACCTCTTCGGTGTTGACATGTTGCGTGCTCGAAAGCCCGATGACCGACTGCAGCAGCTCATCGAGCCTGATGCGTTTATCGACGTCCCGAATCAGGCCGACATAGCCCTCCATGCGCCCGTCTTCGCCGTAGAAGAGCTGGCCGCGCACCTCGGCGAAGAACAGAGTGCCGTTCTTTCTCCTATAGCGGACGACATAGTTGGGATCGGTCGTCAACGGCCTCGGATTGTAGCGAAGACGGCCCTGCTCCTCGAAGTCGGCAGGATCGGCATAGAGCAGCTTCGCAGTCCTGCCCTCGATCTCTTCGCGCGCATAACCGAAGAGCTCGGTGAAAGCAGGATTGATCGCAACGACATCCCGATTGACGTCGGCAACGATAACGGCGTCCGGACAATGCTCGAACACCGTCTGAAAGATTCTATCCTTTGAAAACGGCATCGCTGTCGCGTCTGCGTCCCCTCGGTCGAATGGACCGCCGCCGGCACCGTCTCGCAGCTTAAGACAAACTCACTCTTCGTCAGCTTGGCAATATCTTTCCGCCCCGGTGGAGGCGAACCGGCCTGCCTATTCCGCCGCCCTCTTCTGTTCACCAGACGGCGCCAACGGTGGGTAATCGTCGGGCGTCAGCGTTTCCTTCTCCAGCAACAGCTTGGCCCCCTCCTCGAGCGCCTTGCGCCGCTTCGCCAAGATATCCAAGGCCCGCGAAAACGCCGCGTCGACCAGCTTGCGCACGGCCAGATCGATCTCGCGGGCCGTTTCCTCCGAATACTCCTTCGGCGTTATTCCCATTGCACCTTCACCCAGAAACGCCTGGCGCTGGCGCTCGTAAACGGCCTGCCCGAGCGCCTCCGTCATGCCGAAGCGCGTGGCCATCTGGCGTGCGATCTCCGTGGCCTTGTCGAGGTCGTCCGCGGCACCGGTCGAGATCTCGTCGAAGATGAGCTTCTCGGCCGCCCGGCCACCCAACAGGACCGTCATCTTCCCCTCCAGGTCCCCCGACGAGATCAGAAAGCGATCCTCCGTCGGGCGCTGCAGCGTATAGCCCAGCGCGCCGATGCCGCGAGGGATGATCGAGACCTTGTGCACGGGATCGGCACCGGGAACGGCGGCGGCCACAAGCGCGTGGCCCATCTCATGATAGGCGACCACCTCCCGCTCCCGCGCGTTCAGCAGCCGCGAGCGCTTCTCGATGCCGGCCACCAGCCGCTCCACCGCGCGCGTGAAATCATCCATCGTCACCTTTTCCGCGCCGCGCCGCGTCGCGATAAGCGCGGCCTCGTTGACGAGGTTCTCCAGGTCCGCGCCCGAGAAACCGGGCGTAATCGCCGCGATCTGATCGATGTCGACGCCGGGGCCCACCTTCACCTTCTTCAGATGGACCTTGAGGATGGCCTCGCGGCCGGACTTGTCGGGACGATCGACGAGAATCTGCCGGTCGAAACGGCCGGCCCGCATCAAGGCCGCATCCAGGATCTCCGGCCGATTGGTCGCTGCCAGAATGACGATGCCCTCGCGCGGATCGAAGCCATCGAGCTCGGACAGAAGCTGGTTCAGCGTCTGCTCCTTCTCGTCATGGCCGCCGAAGCCGCCAGCGGCGCTGCGCGCCCGGCCGAGGGCGTCCAGCTCATCGATGAATATGATGCAGGGCTTGGTCTTGCGCGCCTGCTCGAACAGGTCGCGCACGCGAGCCGCCCCGACGCCCACGAACATCTCCACGAACTCGGAGCCAGAGATCGAGAAGAACGGTACGCCGGCCTGACCGGCGACCGCGCGGGCCAGCAGCGTCTTGCCTGTTCCCGGTGGGCCCACCAGCAGAATGCCCTTTGGAATGCGCGCGCCGAGCCGGCCATAGCGCTCGGGATCCTGCAGGAACTCGACGATCTCCTCCAGCTCGGCCTTGGCCTCGTCGACGCCGGCGACATCGTCGAAGGTGACCCCGGTCTCCCGCTCGACATAGACCTTCGCCTTCGACTTGCCGACGGACATGAGCCCGCCGAAGCCCTGCTTCTCCGCCATCTTGCGGAAGAAGAACATCCAAAGCGCAAAGAAGAAGACGATAGGCAGCACCCACGACATCAGGTCGCGCAGAAAGGTGTTCTCGGTTCCGCCGGTGAACCTGACGCCCTGTTCCGCCAGCTCCTTGGCGACAGCAGGGTCGACACGGCGGGTAACGAAGTACTGCCGCCCGTCGCGCGGCGTCTTCAGCTTGCCCTGCAGCGTCGTCTCCTTGACGACGACCTCTTCGATCTCACCCTTCTTCAGAAGGATCTCGAATTCGGAGTAGGGAATCGGCTCGGTCGACCGGTAGCTCAGCCAGAGGCTCTGGAAGAGCAGCACCAGAAAGACGGCAATCGCCGCGTACCAGATATTGAACTGATTCTTTTTTTCCATGAATCCGGTGGGTTCACTGCAACCGCCGAATTCATGGAGGGGACCATCAGGCCCCCGTCATGTCAATGCGAAGGGTCGCCGCGTGGGTGGGTCAGGCGGCAGCGGAGAAACGGTAGCCGACGCCGCGCACCGTCCTGATCACCTGCGGCTTCGACGGATTGCGCTCGATCTTGCGCCGGAGCCGCGAAATGCGGATATCCAGGCTCCGATCGAACGGAGACCACTGGCGGTCATAGGCGAGCTCGGAGAGCTCGTCGCGGTTGAGAACGCGGTCGGGGTTCTCCGCGAACGTCTTCAGCAGCAGGAACTCCATCGACGTCAGATCGATTTCCTTGCCGTCCTCGCTGACCAGCCTGTGGGCCGTAAGGTCCAGCTCATAGTCGCCGAACTTCACGGCACGCCTGGAGCTCGACGACATCGACACGGAACAGCCGTTGCTGCCCAGTCTCCGAAGCACGGCTTTGACCCGCGCCAGCAATTCTCTGAGATCCACGGGTCGCGCCAGACAATCGTCGGCTCCCGCCTCGAGGCTCACGATCCGGTCGAGTGCGGCCTCGGCCACTGTCAGGGTCACGATGCCGACCGATGTGTGTTCGCGGAGATAGCGGGCCAGCGACAAGCCGTCCTCGCCCGGGAGCTCGATATCGAGCACGACCAAATCGACCGGTTCTCGGCAGACGATCTGCCGGAGTGTCTTGCCGCCGTCGGCGGAGGATACGCGAAACTCGTGCTGCGACAGGAAGTCCCGCAGCATACAGTGGATGTCCATTTCATCGGACACGATGACGATGTGGTGCGCTTGCATCACGATCCTCTCCCCGAACTTGTCCCAACCGGGTTGCTCACAAAGTCAAACGTGTCGGATCAAACCCACCTTTCGCCTATGCAGTTCATCCCAATCCTTGCCGTTTTTTTAGATAGGTGCGAAACGACGCGCTTAAAGACCCGAGAGCGACGATTTTTTCGCTCGATGCGGCCGGATCGCGAGCGGAGGCGCGGAAATCAGCGGTTTCGCGCGCTCATGAAAGAGCCCGGAGCGCATGGCGCTCCGGGCTTATGGGGTGCACGACACGGCACTGCGCTGCACAGAATTTTCGCGAAATCGGTCGCGCCCTTCGGGGCTCCGGGGGCAATCGATCAAGGGGGTTCACGATCAAGCCCGTGAGACACTCCCGATTTCGCTCAGTGCCGGAGGCACCGACGAATCGGCGGCGGATCCGCCCGCTTTCGGACCCCTACCGCCTCCGCAACGCCCGCTCGCGAACGCTGGGGAGGCGGCCGCTCCCGCATTCGCGAGGAGCGGCCGCACCGCGCAGATCGCCTGCGCAAATCGCCGACTTAGTAGTAGTAGTGACGCTTGAAGCGCGGCGCACAAACGCGGTACCTCTTCCAGTACCAGCCGTAGTGGCCGTAGACTTTCTTCCTCTTCCAGAAGCACTTCCGACCATAGTGGTAGCGGTGGCCGTAGTAGGAGTGCCAGTACGGCTTGTGGTGCTTGAAGTGGAAGTGCTTCTTGCCGCCGGCCTGCGCATCGGTCGCCTGCAGAGCAGTCAGCGCAACGACCGCAGCGCCAAGGGTCAGAACGATCTTTCTCATCTCTCTCTCCATTCTCGACACCTGTGGCGAACTGGCCTCGCCAAGGCGGGTTCATCCGACGGTCCGGACAATCGATCCGGCCGCCGCTTTCATGACCCCGATCTAATGGGAGCTGCGGGAGGTTCAAACCCATGAAACACTTTTCCCGCGGGAGAGAGCGTTAAGCTCGCTATATCAGATACTTGATCAGAGCACGGCCCTGCCGGCCGCACTTACAGTCTTTACAAGACTGAAACATTGCGGGCGGCAGTGCTAATCCTCGAACGGATCGTGCACCAGGATCGTGTCATCGCGCTCGGGGCTGGTGGAGAGCAGCGCCACCGGAGCCTCGATGAGCTCCTCGAGACGTCGGACGTATTTGATGCAAGACGCCGGCAGATCGGCCCAGCTGCGGGCGCCATCCGTGGACTCGGACCAGCCCTCCAGCGTTTCATAAACAGCCTCCACGCGTGTCTGCGCGCCCTGAGACGCCGGCAGGTGGTCCATCTCGACGCCGTCGATCCGGTAACCGACGCAGACATCGAGCGTCTCCATACCGTCCAGCACATCGAGCTTCGTCAACGCGATGCCGTCGATGCCCGAGACCTTGAGGGTCTGGCGCACGAGGCAGGCGTCGAACCAGCCGCAGCGGCGCGGACGGCCGGTGACGGTGCCGAACTCCTTGCCGCGCTCGCCCAGCAAGCGGCCAATCTCGTTGTCCTGCTCGGTCGGAAACGGTCCGTGCCCGACACGGGTCGTATAGGCCTTCGTGATGCCGAGCACGTAGTCGATAGCCTGAGGGCCGACGCCACAGCCCGTCGCCGCCTGCGCCGCCACCGTATTGGACGAGGTCACGAACGGATAGGTGCCGTGATCAATATCGAGCAGCGCGCCCTGAGCGCCCTCGAACAGGATGCGCTTGCCCTGGCGCCGGTGACGATCGAGCAAGGACCAGACCGTATCCATGTAGGGCAGGATACGAGGGGCCACATCGGCCAGCTCAGCGTAAAGATCCTCCGAGGAAAGCTCCGGCTCGCCAAGGCCGCGGCGGATCGCATTGTGATGGGTCAGGATCCGGTCGAGCTTGGCCTTGAGGCTGTCCAGGCTCTGCAGATCCATGACCCGGATAGCACGCCGGCCCACCTTGTCCTCATAGGCCGGACCGATGCCGCGCTTCGTGGTGCCGATGCGGCCTGCTCCGGCGGCCGCCTCGCGCAGGCCATCCAGTTCGCGATGCAGCGGCAGGATCAAGGTGGCGTTCTCGGCGATCCGGAGCGTGTCCCGGCTGACGGCAACGCCCTGCGACTGCAGGCGCTCGATCTCGTCCGCCAGCGCCCAGGGATCGATCACCACCCCGTTGCCGATGACCGACAGCTTGCCGGGACGGACAATACCCGAGGGCAACAGCGAGAGCTTGTAGACCTTGCCGTCAATGACCAGCGTGTGACCGGCATTGTGCCCACCCTGAAACCGGACCACGATGTCGGCCCGCTCGGACAGCCAGTCGACGATCTTGCCCTTGCCCTCATCGCCCCACTGAGAGCCCACAACCACAACGTTCGCCATTCCTCACCCCCGGCGGCGTTCCCCAACGAAATTGGCCCCGGATCAACTCCGGGGCCATCGGCCGTTATAGCGTGTGACCGCCAGCTAGGCGAGCGCGATCCCGCCCCGTCGAAATGTTCCGAGTCCATACGAAAATGCAATTCGGCTCGACATCGGTCGGATCCGCATCGGCTCCGATCTTGCCGAACGCCGACATTCGTGGGAGGGGACTCGCAACCCGCCCGATCGGAGCCTCCCAAGAATGCAGTTCCGCCCGGCCACTCGGCTGATGGACAACGCCTACCTTCTGCTGATCCTGACAGCCGCGTTCTGGTCGGGCAATTTCGTGGTCGGACGCGGCATTCACGACACCGTGCCGCCGATCACATTGGCATGGTGCCGCTGGATGATCGCCTTCCTGATCGTGTTCCCCTTCGCCCTGCGTTATCTGCGGCAGGACTGGCCGGCGCTGAAAGCAAATGCCGGCATCCTGATCCTGCTCGGCATCATGGGCATCGGCTGTTTCAACAGCTTCGCGTATATCGGGCTCAACGATACGACGGCGCTGAACGCGCTGGTCCTGCAATCGAGCGGGCCGGTCTTCATCGCAATGGCGACATTCATCTGCTTCGGCGATCGGATTTCCCGGCGCCAAGCTCTGGGCATCCTGATCTCGCTCACCGGCGCTCTCGTCATCGTCGCACGTGGCGACCCTGGGCGACTGACGGCGCTGGAGCTGAACAAGGGCGACGCCTGGATCGTCGCGGCTTTCGTGACCTGGGCGATCTATACCGCCTTCCTGCGCATGCGCCCCAACATCCATACGCTGAGCTTCCTCGCGGTCACCTTCTTCGTCGGCATCACCGCCAACACGCCGTTCCTCGTTATGGAGCATCTCGCCGGCGCCCGCATGCAGCCGACGGTCGGCGCAGCGCTCGCCATCCTCTACGTGGCGATCTTCCCCGGACTCGTCGCCTATATCTTCTACAACCGCGGCGTCGAGCTGATCGGCGCCAACCGGGCGGCGCCCTTTCTTCATCTCGTCGTCCTGTTCGGCGCGCTCTTGGCCATCGTGCTGCTGGGCGAGTCGCTGGAGCTCTACCACGTCATCGGGATGGCGCTGATCCTGCCGGGCGTCTCGCTCGCCGCGCGGAAACCCTAGAGCCTGTCGCGATCAATCTGATTCGCGCCATTGCTCTCGCTCTTTGTTGAAGCATGTCTTTTGTCCCGAAACTGGTATCCACTTTCGGGAGACAGGCCCTAACCCGGCTGGAAGCTCATCCGCTGCGCCTGAACCACATGCGGCAGGGCGCGTACCCGCTGAAGCACCTCGTCGCTGATCGGGTCGTCGACCTCGACCAAGGCGATGGCATCGCCTCCGGGCGCATCCCGGCCGAGCGCGAAGGTCGCGACATTCACGCCCGTCTCGCCGAAGATCGTGCCTATGGCGCCGATATAGCCGGGTTTGTCCGCGTTGGTCGTGTAGAGCATATGCGGCCCGAGCTCGGCCTCCATGTTGATGCCCTTGACCTGGATGATGCGGGGCTTGCCGTCCGAGAAGACGGTCCCG
>JAKSBI010000576.1 GCA_022361215.1 Hyphomicrobiales bacterium
GAGAATTGGTCAACCTGTCGCTATGCGCGAAGCACGACGATTTCGACTGCAAATCTGCCCTAGCGTAGCGCAATAGCGAAGGAATAGTTCGCATCTTCGTCACGCGTGGCCCGCCACCCTCATGGCCAAGTCTTTGCACGGCTCACTCGCACTGACGACAAAGCGTTCTGCTCGCAACTCATCCCACGACACTCGCGGTTGAGATGCCGGAGAATGGTCTGTCGGCAATGCGACGTGGATCGATTCGCGCGCCAGTACGAAACTGTTGTTGCGTCGAGCCTTCTGTGGCTGAGCAAAGACAGGAGCCCACCGCGTTGCGCTTCAACTACGGACAGGTCGACCTTGGGGTGGCAAGCGACGAAGTCTACAGCAAGCTCGCGGATCACACCGCGCGACAGAGATGCGATCAGCCCTACGTTCAGATGGCCTTTGCTCGCCGCTCCGGCATCCTGTGCCACGCCAACGGCTTGGCCGATGCTCGATAGCTGGCTTGCTTTTCGGATACTCCCCACTTCCGTCACAGCGAGCATGACTGTGAAATCGAATATCTCGAAGTCACGTCCTGTTCTTGTCTCTTGATGTCCCATGGCGGTTTCCGTGAAGAAACGGCGACGTTACCGCCTGAAACGGGCTGCCCTTTCGGTTCTAATGGTTCTAATCCGCCTCAGATCCATAATTCTCTAACAGTTCAGTCACCGCGACGCCATTGATAGTCATGCCGTCCATGCGAGAATTTCTGATCTCAACACCGGACAAGTTGGTATTTTCAATAATAGCCCCTGAGAGATTTACATCATTGACATGCCAACCCGTCATATTGCTGTCGTTAAATTTCGCACCAGAGAAATTGATTTGATTGAAATTCGTGCTGGAAAGGTTCGCATCGTTGAAGCGAGACTTCGAAAGATCAGCGTCATTGACATCCAAAACTTCTGTCACTCTGTGTAAGTCCATGGCTTCACAACTCCTTATGGTCAGCGCTTTGGGTGCTTGCACGGTCAATGCAGCCAAACCATGCATGGTTTACTGTTCGTCATATTCAGTGAAAGGAGAGATTCCCACAGCCGGCGCGCCGGGAAAATCGATCCGCCCAGTTTGGGGCACCGCTCCACTACCTTTGGCAGCCCCCATCTTTCGCTCAAGCGAATGTATTCTGGGAATCAAGAGAACCAAAATACAGTTTTCTGATGTATCGACATAAGCAAAAACGATTGCGCCTATTGATCCAAAAGCGCTGATACTCCTTGGTCAGCACCAATCGCCGTGGCAGAAAACCGTGTCTTGGAGGCGTTTCATGGCGAGGATCGTGAATGATGTAGAAGCGTTTCGAGCTGATAGAGCTTGGGGAGCCCTCGACCTTGCGGAGATCGACAGGGTGACCGTTCGGTTGCACTGGACAGATGAACCCTGCAAGTGGCATCGAAACGATGGCGTGGAAGTCTTCGTCGTCCTCGATGGAACCGTCGATATGCATTTCCGCGAAGCCTCGAACGAGAAGGTGGTCCGGCTCGAATCGAGAGACATGTTCATCGCCTTCGAAGGGGACGAACATGTTGCCCACCCCGTCGGAGAGACGCGCATCCTCGTGATCGAACGCAAGGGTTCAGTGTGACTGCGGCGTACGGATTGCTCCAAAGCGAGGCTTGGTTGCCGTGGTCGGCGCTCGAAGCAGGACGAGCCGGCAGGTCGGGGTTTCATTATCCCGAGCAAATGTCGACGGTACAGGACATCGAGACACGCGGATGAAGGTTCTCGTTCTTGGCTGCGGCGGCATGATCGGCAACGCGACCGCCAGTGCCGTGGCGCAGCGCGGTGAGAACGTCGTCTATGCCTCGCGCCATGGACCGACCGGAGAACGCGGCGGTATGGTCGGCGTGCGCGTGAACAGAGATGATGCCGCTTCCGTTCGGGACGTCGTAAGTGCACAGAAGATAGATGTCCTGGTCGACGTCGTCGCCTACACGCCGACGGAGACACAGCGCCTTCTCACTGAAATCGACGGAGCCATCAGTCAATACGTCCTGCTCAGCTCGGCCGACGTCTATCGGAACTACGGCCTCCTCCACCGCACCGAAAGCGGGCGCGCCGACGCTGACCCGCTGGACGAAGACGCGCCGCTTCGAACGCGCCTTTATCCCTATCGCGCGGACCCACCGCGTGCGCTGGACGCCGCCGACGCCTGGCTCGATCACTACGACAAGATCCCGATCGAGACTCTGGCGCGCGGCCTGACGATTCCATGGACGGTATTGCGCTTGCCGATGGTGTTCGGTCCCGCCGACAGGCAGCATCGCTTCCGCTGGGCGATCGGTCCTATGCTGACGGAAACGGAGAGGCTTGATCTGCCCTCGGCCTGGCTCGACTGGACGACCACCTACGGCTTTGTCGACAATGTCGCCGCCGCCATCGCCGCCGTGGTCGGCCATCCCACCGCCTATCGGCAGACCTTCAACGTCACGGACACCGACACGGTGCCGCACCGTGTCTGGCTTGATCGCTTTCGACAACGAACAGGATGGCAGGGCCGTGTGACCGAAACGCCGAACGCGCCGTTCCCAGGCGGCGACGCCATCGCCGCGCTCGATTTTCGAGCGCCGCTTTCCGTGTGCGGCCGAAAGCTGCATGACGAATTGGGTTTCCAGGCGCCGGTTTCGCTGGAACAGGCGCTCACAGAGACCATCGCCTATGAGCAGCGACGCGAGACCGGCGACAGGTCGGGCGTTTCGACCTGAAAGCATCACCTTATCCTGTTGGCTTTGCGTCGTAACAGACGAAGGCAAGTTTGTTTCCATCCGGGTCCCGCACATAGGCGCCGTAGAAACCTTCCCCATAGTGCGGGCGAAAGCCTGGGCCGCCTTCGTCCGAGCCGCCCATGCGCATGGCGATCTCGTAAAGGCGGTCGATCATCGCCGGCCCCTCAACAAGAAACGCCGTCATCGCCCCATTGCCGACGCCTGCCGGCTGCTCGTCGAACGGATAGCCGGTAAAGAAGCGCGGCGCGGTTTCGTTGTCCTTGTCGCCCCACGAGGCTGATTGCTCGTCCCGCCAGCATTGGTCCCATTCCATTTCGCTGAAAAGCGGGTCGTAAAAGCGCAGGGACCGATCCAAGTCCTTTGTGCCGACCATGGTGTATCCGATCATCGCCTTCGCCTCCTGTCGGCCATGTGTTTCCAACCGTCGACGAACGCCACAGCTTCAGCTTCCGCCAACATTCTAACCCGTTCGAGCTCCGACATCAGACCAGAGGTGCGGGCCTTTCCCATCCGGACGCCGGCTTCCGGCCAGAAGCCTTGGACGAGAAGCGCGCCATCGGCC
>JAKSBI010000031.1 GCA_022361215.1 Hyphomicrobiales bacterium
CACCGGCGACGCGCTCGAGATCCGCGGCGGCAACGGCTATATCGAGGACTGGGCCAACCCGCGGCTGGTGCGCGACGGCCATCTGGGCGTGCTGTGGGAAGGCACCAGCAACATGGTGGCGCTCGACGCCATGCAGCGCGCTATCGCCAAGAAGGGCGCGCACCGGGTCTTCCAGGCCGCGCTGCACGAACGGCTCGACACCGCCACAAAGATCCCGGAGACCGTGCGCGACCGCCTACGCGCCCATGTCGATCGCGCCGTCGCCTATGCCGAGCGCGTGGCCGGCCGGGGCGAAGCCGGCGAGGCGCAGGCGCGCAAGGCGTCGTCAGCGCTCTATCACGCCGCCAGCGCCGCCCTGCTCTGCTGGGAGTCGGCCATGATTGACGATCCGAGGCGGCTGCTGCTCGCCGGGCTCGTCGATCGCTTCAAGCTGTCGCCGCAGGACCCGTTGAGCGACGACGACGCGGCGTTGGAGACCGCCGCCGCCGCGGCGTTGATCGACGACGCACCAACGACGCTGGCGGACGCCGCCGCGCTGATCACGGGCTGACCCATGCGGAGCCTGGGTATGCGCGACCTGCCGCTGCTACCGACCATGGGCGTCGGCAGCTATGCGACGCCGGGCTGGCTGTTTCCGGTGCGCGAGGCCATGGGTCAGGGGCGGTTGGGCCCGGACGACATCACGGAGGCGTTCGAGGACGCGACACGCATCGTTATCGCCGACCAGATCGAGGCCGGCATCGACATCGTCTCGGACGGCGAGCTGCAGCGGCAGCGCTTCGTCTACGAGATGTATGACCGCATCACCGGCATCGACCGCCGGCCGTCGCCGCGCCGGCTGGGCGTGCCGGGCTACGACAAGGCGCCGAAGTTCGTCGCCAACGAACGCCTGCAGGCGCCGGGCGGCCTGGGCCTTGTGGACGAGTTCGACGACCTCAAACGGCTGGCCCCGAACAGCCGGCTGAAGATCGCCTTTCCCGGCCCCCTCACCTTCGCCCGCAATATCCGGCCCGGCGCGGCTTATGGCGACGGCGACAGCGCCAATGCCGACCTGATGGCCGACATCATTGCCATGGTGCGGGACGAGGTCGCCGCGCTCTCGGCGGCCGGGGCCGAGCTGATCCAGATCGACGAGCCCGGCCTGACCAACCTGCCCGATTTCGTCACCATCGAAGATGCCGCGGCGCCGATCAACGCCGCCGTCGGCGATCACGCCGAGCGCACGGCCGTGCATGTCTGCTATGGCAACAATGCCAGCCGACCCTATGCCCGCCGCGACCTTGCGCGGCTGCTGCCGGCGATCCGGCAACTGCAATCGCCGTTGCTGTCGCTGGAATTCGCCAACCGCGAGATGGCCGAACTCGCGTTGTTGGGCGAGCTCTCGGAGAAATTCGAGATCGCCGCGGGCCTGGTCGACGTGAAGTCGTTCTACGAGGAGACGCCGGACGACGTCGCCGACCGCATCCGCGCCACGCTCGAATACGTGCCGGCGGACCGGCTGTCGGTGACGCCGGACTGCGGCTTCTCGGCCATCCCGCGCTGGCTGGCCCGGCGCAAGGTGCAGGCCATGGTTAACGGAACCTTGCTGGTGCGGGCTGAGCTGGCCGGCTGAGCCCCTCGGCAAACCGCGTGTTAACCGGGCGCGTGGCAGACTGCCGAGTCCATGAATATCTTGGCGACAACGGCGATCAGACCCGCGGC
>JAKSBI010000225.1 GCA_022361215.1 Hyphomicrobiales bacterium
GCCTCGGACTGCCCTACATGGGCTTGCACGTGTTTTCGAGGAACTTGAGTCCGTGCCCGACTGGGGCGAATCACTTGCGGGATGCTAGTATAGCTAATGCGATGATTCTGGCCACGAATTCCGCAGCCATTCTGCTGAAAATAGGCTCCGTCGATCCCGGGATTTGTAGCGTCGGCACGGCCCGAGTTCGCGCGCGGCCGGCCTGCGGCTCCTGCGTCGGCTCGGAATCTACACGAACGTTCAAGTCCGGCGACCGTTGGTGTAATGTGAAACGGGGCGCATCGCCGCCGGATAGGCGTGCTCTTGAGGAGAAGTCGCGCATGGACCGGCCCCTGAGCAAAGCCTTGCGGTGGCTGTTTCTGCTTTTGTTGACAGGGTTTTCGGCCGGCTGCAGCGAGGTTGTGCGGCAGGTGGACTCCATGCAGCAGAGTTCAACGGCCAAGACGCTGACCGTCGGCATATCCCGCGATGATCTCATATCGCTCATGGGCCAGCCCAAGAAGCGCGAGAACTACGGCAGAACGGAGTTCCTGATCTACGAGACCAACTATCTGGCGCTGACGGAGGCAGGGCGTTTCACGCCCGTCGCCGTGGTGAACGGCAAGGTGACGGGATGGGGCCAAGCGTATTACGCTGCTGTCGTCAAAGCCCAGTCCGCTTGGGACAGCAAGCTGAACTGAGGTGCGCCCGCCTTGGTCGGTTGCCGTAACGGGCGCACCTCAGGAAGTGTAGCAGTGATGTCCCGGTCGCAAGCTCGGAATCAGCCGGGCTCAGCGATCGGCCAGCAGCGCCTCGATGTAGCCGTTGGCCTCGTCGATCTGGGCGCTCAACGCCTCCATGACCTGACCCTGCTTGACGGCACGGTCGTGCTGATCGAGCGCCTCGGCCCTTTCTGCAACGGCGGCGACCCGCCAAGCGCCGATCCCCAAGGCGGAGTCCTTGATCGTATGCGCGGCGTCCTGCCACGCGCGATCGCTGACCGCTTCCTTCAGACGTTGCAGATAAAGCTTCGACTGGGTGCGAAAGAGCTCGAGCACCTCATGCTCGCTGGTCCTGTTGCCAAGTGTATAACGGGCCAGATGGACCAGATCGATGGGCCGTCTCGATGCAAAATTCGGCGATCGAAAGTTACCGTCCTGCGAAACTCCAGCGACGGCGTCGACTGTCATTTCCATGGTAGTGCCCCCATTCGATGGCGAATCATCGACAAGGCCAGCATGGCGCCTGGATTGAGGCGTTTTCGTGTTCGTGGAGTCGTTCCGGCGCGCGTTTCTTGTCAAGTGTGGCCCAAATGCATCAACGGCCGCGCCGGACACCTCACAGGACGCGCACGGATCATTGACTGTACTTGAAAGCCGGCCTCGCGTGATAGTGAGCCGAAATGATGATGTGATCGCTAGGAGGCACTATGACTGCGGCCGATTCCATCAGAGAGCCTGGTTTGCTCTCGGAGATCTACCAAGACGTTACTGCCAAGCCGTCCACGATGAGCTTGCCGGATCGGGTCATGACCGCGATCTCCCGGCAGGAAGATGCCAGCGAGGTTCTGATCAAGCTTATTCAACTTGCCGTAGTGGTGATCTTCGGCGTTCTCTACGCCATCTCACCGAAGACGGATGCCGGAACCGCCTTCTCGCCCGTGCCCTATGTGCTTGGCGGTTACTTTGCGGCGACCGTCTTGGGCCTCGTATGGGCGCTCAATGCACGTCTGCCCGATTGGGCCGTCTACATTTCGATCGTGCTCGACATGGTCCTGCTGATGGGACTGCTGCTCTCCTATCACATTCAGTACGAGCAGCCGGCGTCGTTCTTTCTCAAGGCGCCGACCATGCTCTATGTCTTCATCTTCATCGCGCTCAGAAGCCTGCGCTTCCGGCCGCGATTCGTGCTGGCCGCCGGTTTCACCGCAGCGCTCGGCTGGCTCGCCATGATCTTCTACGTGATCAGGATCGACCCCGAAGACAGCATGATCACGCGCAGCTATGTCGAGTACCTGACCGGCAACTCGATCCTGATCGGCGCCGAGTTCGACAAGATCATCACGATCCTGACCGTGACGTTCGTGCTGGCGCTGGTGCTCAAGCGCGGGCGTCGGCTGCTGGTCCAGGCCGTGGCCGAGAGCACCGCCGCGCACGACCTGTCGCGCTTCTTCGACGAAAGCGTCGCGACCCAGATCCGCGGCGCCGACCACGAGATCTCTGCAGGCGAGGGGGTCAAATGCGAAGCGGCCATCCTGAATGTGGATATTCGCGGTTTTACGCCGATGGCGGCAACCATGCCGCCAGACGATGTCATGTGCCTGCTGGCGGAGTATCAGGCGCGGATCGTGCCGTTGATCCACAAGCATGGCGGCACGATCGACAAGTTCCTGGGAGACGGCATCATGTCGACCTTCGGTGCCGCGCGGCCCAGCGACAGCTATGCGGCGGACGCGCTGCACACGGTCAACGAGATCGTCGAGGTCGCAGACGGCTGGGCGCGCGAGCGCAAGCGCCAAGGGCTCGAGCCCATCGAGATCAATGTCAGCGTTGCCTCGGGTCCGCTGGTCTTCGGCGCGGTGGGTGGGCAGAACCGCCTCGAATACACGGTCATCGGGTCGGCGGTGAACCTGGCGGCGAAGCTGGAGAAGCACAACAAGGCGCTCAAGGCGAGAGCCGTGACGACCGGCGAGACCTTCGATGCCGCCATCGCCCAGGGCTATCGCCCGCGCGGCGGCGAGGATCGCGTGGCGACGGATGTGCAGGGCGTGGCCGGCGAGCAGGAGGTCGTGGTGCTGTGCTACTAGAGCATGTCTCCCGAAAGTGGATCCCGCTTTCGGGACAAAAGACATGCTTCAACAAAGAGCGAGAGCAATGGCGCGAATCAGAATGATCGCGACAGGCTCTCGAGCGCTGAAAGGCGTCCGCAGCCATGGCCGACCTGCCGAGCGTTCCGGAGGGCCGACTGGTCTATGCCGTCGGCGATATCCATGGGCGCAGCGATCTCCTCACCGAGCTGCTGCGCAAAATCGAGGACGATGCGGCGAGCCACGTCTCGGCGACGCGCCGTACCCTCGTCTTTCTCGGAGATTACGTCGACCGCGGTCCGGACTCGCGGGGTGTGGTCGAGATCCTCAGTTCCGGGCTGCCGGACGGTTTCGACGCCATAGCCCTCAAGGGCAACCACGAGTGGTTCCTGCTCGATTTCCTGGAGCATCCCAAGGCCCTGCCGCTCTGGCTCTACAACGGCGCCGCGGCCACGCTGGCGTCCTACGGCGTGCCGTCGTCTGTGCACCCCCAGGCCGACAGCGCGCCCGACGTGCTGCGAGAGCAGTTCGCCGCCGCGCTGCCGTCCTCGCACCGGTCGTTTCTGGCATCGCTCGAGATGACGGCCGTCATCGGTGGCTACCTCTTCGTTCATGCGGGCGTCAGGCCGGGTGTCCCACTCGACCAGCAGGACCCTGAGGATCTCTTGTGGATTCGCGAGCCGTTTCTGGAGACCCGGGAGAGCTTCGGTCACATCGTCGTCCACGGCCACACCCCGGGGACCGAGCCGGTGGTTCGCAAGAACCGCATCTGCATCGATACGGGCGCCTGCATGACCGGGCGGCTTACGGCGCTGCGCCTGTTCGCGTCGGAGCGAGCGTTCCTGACGACATCCGGGGACCCGGCGGATCGAAGAGACTAGAGCTCAGCCGCCGTTTGTGCCGGCAAGGCTCCTGAGGCGCTCGGACAGGCTCCGGCGGGGCTTTTTTGTGCCGGCCTCGGCAGCGGCCGCAAGCTTGCGCGCCCGCCTGCTGCGGCGTGCTGCCTTCTCAGCGTCGTCTTTGGTCGTGACCGCTCCGTCGGCGGCTTCGGACGATCTGCCTTCGGCCTCTGTCGACCCTGTCGTTTCCGCTGTGCCATGCATGATTTTTTCCGCCAGCACCCGCATCTGGGATTTCAACAGTTCCTTCTCATGGGCCATGGAGTGCTGAAGCGTTGCGCTCTGCTCCCGCAGGCGCGACATCTCCGCCGCAAGCCTCTGGTTCTCGGCGC
>JAKSBI010000751.1 GCA_022361215.1 Hyphomicrobiales bacterium
CTGGCTGTCTTCCGCCGTCGAGAAGACCTGGCTCTTCTTGGTGGGGATGGTGGTGTTGCGCTCGATCAGCCGGGTGAAGACGCCGCCCAGCGTCTCGATGCCCAGCGACAGCGGCGTGACGTCCAGCAGCAGCACGTCCTTGACGTCGCCCTGCAGCACGCCCGCCTGGATGGCGGCGCCGACGGCCACGACCTCGTCCGGGTTGACGCCCTTGTGGGGCTCCTTCCCGAAGAAGTTCTTCACCGTCTCGATGACCTTGGGCATGCGCGTCATGCCGCCGACGAGCACCACCTCGTCGATCTCGGCCGCCTTCAGCCCGGCATCCTTCAGCGCCGAATCGCACGGGCCCACGGTCTTCTGGATCAGGTCGTCCACCAGGCTCTCCAGCTTGGCGCGGGTGAGCTTCATGGTCAGGTGCTTCGGCCCCGACTGGTCGGCGGTGATGAAGGGCAGGTTGATCTCGGTCTGCGACGCGGAGGACAGCTCGATCTTCGCCTTCTCGGCGGCCTCCTTCAGGCGCTGCAGCGCCAGCTTGTCGTCGCGCAGGTTGATGCCGCTCTCTTTCTTGAACTCGTCGGCCAGATAGTCGACGAGGCGCATGTCGAAGTCCTCGCCGCCGAGGAAGGTGTCGCCGTTCGTCGACTTCACCTCGAAGACGCCGTCGCCGATCTCCAGGATGGAGACGTCGAAGGTGCCGCCGCCGAGGTCGTAGACGGCGATGGTCTCGCCGTCCTTCTTGTCGAGGCCGTAGGCGAGCGCGGCGGCCGTCGGCTCGTTGATGATGCGCAGCACGTCGAGGCCGGCGATCTTGCCGGCGTCCTTGGTGGCCTGGCGCTGGGCGTCGTTGAAGTAGGCGGGCACGGTGATCACCGCCTGCTCGACGTCGTGGCCGAGATAGGCCTCCGCGGTCTCCTTCATCTTCTGCAGGATGAAGGCCGAGACCTGGGACGGCGAGTAGGTCTTGCCCTGGGCCTCGACCCAGGCGTCGCCGTTGTCGGCCTTGACGATCTCGTAGGGCACCAGCTCCTTGTCCTTGGCCACGGTCGGATCGTCGTGGCGCCGGCCGATCAGGCGCTTGATGGCGAACAGCGTGTTCGACGGGTTGGTCACCGCCTGGCGCTTGGCCGGCAGCCCGATCAGGCGCTCGCCGTCGTCCGTGAAGGCGACCATCGAGGGGGTGGTGCGGGCGCCTTCGGCGTTCTCGATGACCTTGGGACTGGATCCTTCCATGACCGCGACACAGGAGTTGGTCGTGCCGAGGTCAATTCCGATGACTTTCGACATATCGCTTTCCTCTTCTCTTCGGCAGACCGTCCGGGCCACGAAGCGGCACCCAGCGCGCTCCGCACCCCCATTGTGTGCAGAGCCGGTCCCCATAGCGATGCTGTGAACGAATGTTCAGCAAATATATAAGTGGCACCACCATCTGCCGCAACCAGCGGTCGATAGCGGATATTGACCGAGGAGTCTATGGAAGAACAGCCCGATTTTTCGCATTGCGGCATGGCCGTCGGCAGCGTGCCCGGCGCGCGCTATCTGCCGGGCTGCCTCCAGCCCCAGGACCAGCGGCGGCTTCTCGGCGAGCTCGGCCCCGTTCTGGAGGCCGCCCCCCTCTACCGCCCGCGCATGCCGCGCTCCGGCCGGCCGTTCTCCGTGCGCATGACCAATTGCGGCCCGCTCGGCTGGGTCTCGGACCGATCGGGCTATCGCTACCAGCCGACGCATCCCGAAACCGGCAAGCCCTGGCCGCCCATGCCGGCGCTGCTCCTGGACCTCTGGGCCGCGCTGACGGGCTTCGACGCGGCCCCCGAAGCCTGCCTCATTAACCATTACGACGCAAAAGCGCGTCTGGGCCTGCATCGCGACGAGGACGAGGAGGATTTCAGCGCCCCCGTGCTCTCCCTCTCCCTCGGCGACACGGCCCTCTTCCGCCTCGGCGGCCTGAAGCGCAAGGACCCGACCCGGTCCCTCCGCCTCGCCTCCGGCGACGCGCTGATCCTCGGCGGCGAGGCGCGGCTGGCCTATCACGGCATCGACCGCGTGCTGACGGGGACGTCGGAGCTGGTTCCCGGCGGCGGACGGATCAACCTGACGCTCAGGCGGGTGAGCCGGGCGGGGTAGGGCCGGCATAGGTGCGCATGCCCCTGGTGATCTGCAAGCCGCCGATCAGGCGCTCTTGTCGACCTTTCGCCCCACCTTGTCGTCGTCCTTCTTTTTCTTCTTGGGCTCCGGCTTGGCGTCCTCGTCGGCCTTGCCGCCCGCCGCGTCGTCCTTCGCAGCTTCCTTTGCGGCCTCCGGCTCTTCAGCGGCGTCTTCTTCCGTCTCAGCCTGCTTCGCGGCGTCCGGCTCGTCGGCCGGCTCGGGGCTGTCGTCGTTCGCGGCCTTCGGCGTCTCGGACAAGGCTTCGATCGCGGCATCGAGCTCCGGGTCCGCATCCGCCTCGGCGTCTACCTTCGGCAGCTTCTCGCCGCCCTTGGAGACGCCGACCATGGCCGGGCGCAGCACGCGGTCGGCGATGATGTAGCCGGCCTGCATCACCTCGAGCACCGTGCCTGCGGGCACGTCCTTGTTCTCGATCTCGAACATGGCCTGGTGCTGGTTCGGGTCGAAGCGCTCGCCCTTGGGCTCCAGGCGGGCGATGCCGTGGCGCTCGAGCACGTGCAGCAGCTCCCGCTCGGTCATCTCGACGCCTTCGAGCAGGGATTTCAGCGCGCTGTCGGAGGCGGCGGCGTCCTCGGGCACGGACTCGATGGCGCGGCGAATGTTGTCGCCGACGCTGAGCACGTCGCGGGCGAAATTGCTGATGGCGTATTTGGCGGTGTCGGCCTTGTCGCGCTCCGTGCGCCGGCGCATGTTCTCCATCTCCGCCACCGTGCGCAGCAGCTTGTCCTTCAGATCGGCGGTCTCGGCCTGCAGCGCCTCGATCTCGGCCGCCCGGTTGCCGACGCTCCAACGGGATTTCGGCTTCTCGGCCGGCTCGCTCTTGGCCTTGCCCTTGCCGTTCCCATTGCCGTTGGCGGCGCTCTTCGATCTGATCGCTTCGCCCTTCGCCGGCGTCGCCGTCTCGGGCGCCTCGGCGTCGTCGGGCCGCGACTCGTTCTTCTCGTCACTCATGGGTGCACAAAGCCCGTTTGCGTGTGATTTCCGGAAATCGCCCTCGATATCAGGCCCGGGGAGAAAAAAATCAAGTGATCAGGCGGCCGACCAGCCTGGCCGTGTAGTCCACCATCGGGATGATGCGGGCGTAGTTGACGCGGGTCGGGCCGATGACGCCGAGCACGCCGATGATCTTGCGGTCCGAGTCCTGGAAGGGCGCGACGATCAGCGACGAGCCCGAGAGCGAGAACAGCTTGTTCTCCGAGCCGATGAAGATATGCACGCCGTCGGCCTGCTCGGCCAGGCCCAAAAGCTGGATCAGGTCCTTCTTGGCCTCCAGGTCGTCGAACAGCAGCCGGATGCGCTCCAGGTCCTCGACCGCCGTCAGGTCCTCCAGCAGGTGCGAGCGGCCGCGCACGATCAGGTTCTTCTTGTCGTCGTGCTCGCCGTCGCCGGACCAGGTCGCGAGCCCCGTGCGCACCACTTTCGCGGTGAGTGCGTCGAGCTCCGCGGTCTTCTGCTTCAGCTCCGTCTCGATCCTGGCGCGGGCGTCGCCGATGGTCGCGCCGGCGACCCGGGCGTTCAGATAGTTCGAGGCCTCCCGCAGCGCCGACGGCGTCAGCCCCTCGGGCAGGTCCAGCACCCGGTTCTCGACGCCGCCGTCGTCGCCCACCAGCACCACCAGGGCCTTGCCCGGCTCGAGCTGCACGAACTCGATATGCTTCAGCCGCTGCGTGCGCTTCTCGGCCAGCACCACCCCGGCGCAGCGCGACAGGCCGGACAGCATCTCGCCGGCCTCCGTCAGCATGTCCTCGATGGTCTTGTCCTCGGCGCTGCCGGTCATCTGGCTCTTGATCTGGCTGCGCTCGCCCTTGCTGAGGTCGCCGACCTCCAGGAGGCCGTCCACGAACAGCCGCAGCCCCGATTCCGTCGGCAGGCGCCCGGCGCTGGTGTGCGGCGCATAGATCAGGCCCAGGGTCTCCAGGTCCGACATGACGTTGCGCACCGAGGCCGGCGACAGCGGCATCGGCAGCGCCCGGCTCAGATTGCGCGAGCCCACCGGCTCGCCGGTGGCCAGGTAGGTCTCCACGATCTGCCGGAATATCTCGCGCGAGCGCTCGTTGAGCTCCATGAGCCCGGACTCGCCCGCGCCGATCGTGCGCGCGGCCTCTTTCAGCTCGTCCTGTCTCATACCCCTAAAGGTAGGCGCGCCGGCAAGGGCCGTCAAACCCCGGCACGGCCCGGTGCTGCCCTTGGCGGCGCCTTGGCGAAGGGGCACGGTCGTCCCCACGACGTTATTCCACGCCACCCCCTTCCGTCATTCCCGCTTTCGCGGGAATGACGGAGAGAGGGCGGATGGCACTGCCCAGGCTTTGCGGTCCGTGAAAGGCAGGCGGCGCACCGTTACGCAGCGTTAACCCTGTTTTGCCGCCACGGGCGTTGATCCCCATTTCCGTCTCGAATAGGGTCTGCGCTCTCGCGCAGAGCGCGCTCATCTTTCCCGTGGAGACTTAGTAAAAATGCGTCCGTCCAAGAGGCAACCGGACGAGCTTCGCCCGGTTCAGCTCGAACGCGGCTTCTCGCTTCATGCCGAGGGCTCTTGTCTGATCAAATGCGGCAACACCCATGTGCTGTGCACGGCGAGCCTCGCCGACTCGGTGCCCGGCTGGCTGAAGGGCCAGGGGCGCGGCTGGGTGACCGCCGAGTA
>JAKSBI010000775.1 GCA_022361215.1 Hyphomicrobiales bacterium
GAGAATGTAGTTCTGGCGAACCCGGGTGGCGACCGGCAGTAGCAGGCCGAAGCTGATGGCCGCCAGCGCCGGCATGACGAGCATGGCGTTGAAGGCGGGCCAGTAGTCGCCATGGAAATCGAAGCGCACGTTGCGCCAGCTTGTCATGCGCGCGTTGAAGCGCATGCTGCGGTTCAGGATCCAGGGGGCGGCGAGCAGGAGGACCACGATCGCAAAGCCATAGAGCTCATATGAGAACCAATCGAGAAAGTAGAGCAGGCCGATGACCGCCACGGCGATCAGGCGGCCCTTCAGGATGGCGATCGGATCGGCGTGATAGTCGAAGGCATCTGCGCCGAGCGTCGTGTTGCCGTAGAAATAGCGCCGTGTGCGCACCTTCGCCCAGGCGGAGTAGACGCCGAGCGTCAGGACCGAGAACAGGATGTTGACGATCCAGATGCCGAAATAGGTCTGGCCGTCGCCCGAGAAGCGGAGACGCCGCGCGGGCGCGCCCTCCTGCGCGGCGGTTGCGGCGACCGCGGGCGTGCCCACCGCCCCTTGCGCCTGATCTCCGATGCTCATCCGAGTGTCCCCCGATCCTTGCAGGCGATAGCTCCGGTCCGTGGCTGGTCCGGAAGGTCGAGGCGCTCATCTCGCAGGGGCAAGCGTCCGGCGGCCCGGATGTCCGCGCGCCGAACGGCCGCGCCGCCCTCCCGGTTGGCGGACTGGACCACGGCAACCATATAGAGGTCTGGGTGGTTGGCACAAAGATTTGATAAAATGCGCAAGCTGCGTCTCCGAAATCGGCTTATAAGATAATGAACCCCTCATCTGTAACGAGAAACGCGAAATGATTTTCCAGCAGCTCTTCGATCCCACATCCAGCACCTACACCTACGTGCTCGCGCGCCGATTCGGCGGCGAGGCGCTGATCATCGATCCGGTTCTGGAGTTGGTGCCGACCTATGTCTCGCTTCTGGAGCGGCTCGACCTGAGGCTGGTCAAGGCCATCGACACGCACATTCATGCCGACCACGTCACCGGCCTCGGGGCGCTGCGCGAGTTCACCAAATGCGTCACCGTGATGGGCGAGCGCAGCGGCGTGGACTGCGTCTCCATGCGCGTGCGCGAGGACGAGGTGATCGATGTGGACGGGGTCGAGCTCAGGACCATGTACACCCCCGGCCACACCGACGACTCTTATTCTTTCCTCGCCAGCGACCGGGTGTTCACCGGCGACGCGCTCCTGATCGGCGGCACCGGCCGCACCGACTTCCAGAACGGCGATGCCTATGCGAGCTACGACTCGCTGTTCAACAAGCTCCTGAAATTGTCGCCCGAGACCATCGTCTTCCCGGCGCACGATTACAACGGCAACACCGCCTCGACCATCGGCTACGAGCGCGCCCACAACCCGCGCCTGCAGGTGAGCTCGCCGGACGAATACGCCGAGATCATGCACAACCTCAATCTGCCCGACCCGAAGATGATGGACGTGGCCGTGCCCGCCAACGTCTCCATCGGCCAGTCGGTCAAGAAGTTCCTCCGGCCCGGCGAGGCGATGGCGGTGAAGGACTGCATGGGCGCGCGCGAGGCCGACGATCTGGTGCTGATCGACTTGAGAGAAAAGCACGAGCGCCAGCGCGACGGCTGGATCGCCAAGTCCCTGCACGTGCCCTATGGCTGCGTCGAGGAGCAGCTCAAGGACGCCGGCACCCTGGCGCAGAGCGCCAAGGACCATCCCGGCCGGATCGTGCTCTACTGCGCCTATGGCGAGCGCTCGGCGCTGGCGCTCGACACCATGCGCAACGCCGGCTTCGAGAAGCTCAGACATCTCGAGGGCGGCGTGGCCGCCTGGGCCGAGAGCGGCGGCAAGCTGGAAGCCTAGAGCATGTCGCGATCA
>JAKSBI010000062.1 GCA_022361215.1 Hyphomicrobiales bacterium
GCCGGTCGCGCTGTTCCTCATCAAGGACTCGGAGAAGGCGTCCATCTTCGTGATCTTCGTCTGCTCGGTCTGGCCGATGCTGATCAACACCGCCTTCGGCGTGGCCAACGTCAAGCACGACTGGATCAACATCGCCCGCACGCTCGAGCTCGGCAAGCTGCAGACCGCCTTCCGCGTCATCCTGCCCGCTGCCGCGCCGACCATCCTGACGGGCATGCGCATCTCCATCGGCATCGCCTGGCTGGTGATCGTCGCCGCCGAGATGGTCATCGGCGGCGTCGGCGTCGGCTACTTCGTCTGGAACGAATGGAACGGGCTGAACCTGGCCAGCATGATCTTCGCCATCGTGGTGATCGGCCTCGTCGGGCTGCTGCTCGACGTCATGCTGGGCCAGGCGCTCAGGCTGGTCGCCTACAAGGAATAAGGGGCACGCAATGTCGGACTATGTCGTAAAGGCCGACCTGCTCGGCAAGACCTTCCCCGGCGCGAAGCGGGGCGACGATCTCGTGGTTTTCGAGAACGTCAACTTCCGCCTGCGCGAGGGGGAGTTCGTCACCTGTATCGGCCATTCGGGCTGCGGCAAGTCGACGATCCTGAACATCCTGGCGGGGCTCGACAAGCCGAGCTCGGGCTGCGTCTTCGTCGGCGGCAAGCTGGTGGACGGCCCCGGGCTCGACCGTGCCGTGGTGTTTCAGAACCACAGCCTGCTGCCGTGGCTCTCGGCGGAGAAGAATGTGAGCTTCGCCGTGCGCGCCAAATGGCCCGAATGGCGCGACGAGCGGGTCAGGGCGCACGCCAACAAGTATCTGGAGCTGGCGACGCTCACCACCGGCCTCGACCGCAAGCCGCATCAGCTCTCGGGCGGCATGCGCCAGCGCGTCGGCATCGCGCGCGCCTTCGCGCTGGAGACCGAGGTGCTCTTGATGGACGAGCCCTTCGGGGCGCTGGACGCGCTGACGCGCGGCTCGATCCAGGACGAGCTGATCAAGACCTGGTCCGAGACCAAGAAGACCGTCTTCATGATCACCCACGACGTGGACGAGGCGATCCTGCTCTCCGACCGCATCTTCCTGATGACCAACGGCCCCCAGGCGCGCATCGCCGAGGCCGTTGTCGTCGACATCCCGCGCCCGCGCGAGCGCGGCCAGATCATCCACTATCCGGGCTATTACGACCTGCGCAATCACATCATCGAGTTCCTGGTGCAGCGCTCCCAGGAGCTTTCGGGCAGCGTCCGGCCGGTGCCGCTGAGCGAGTACCGGACCGTCGAGAACAATCTGGTCTATCCGCCGGACGTGAACCCGATCCGCGATGCCGCGGCGCCTTCGCCCTCCCGGCTCAAGTCGGCCTAGCGCCATGCAGCCGGGCGCGTATGAGAGAGGGAGGCTGCCCCGCTGGCTCGGGCTCGCAGCGGCGCTGGTGCTCCTGGCGCCGTCGCAGGGCCTGGCCAAGGCGAAGGATTCGCGTGCCTGTGCGCTCGGCGCCGCCGATCTTCCGGGTCACGTGGCGCTGTCCGATCCGGGCGACGAGGCCGGTGCCGGCTTCGACATCCTGCCGACGCTCAAGGGCCACATGGCGCGCCTCGGCTCGCTGATGAACTTCCTCTTCCGGCATATCGACGAGCCCGAGAAGTCGGCGGCGCTGCAGACGGCGATCCGGGAGATGCGCTGGCACCTGCGCCGCGCCGACCGCTTCACGCCGATCTCCTTCGCCGCGCTCGTTGCGCCCGAGACCGAGCAGCGCGAGCAGGACCGCTTCAAGGCCGGTCTCGCCGCCGCCGACCGGGTTCTGGCCGCTATGGCCGAGGCGATCCGGGAGAGCGACCTTGCCGCCGCGCGGCGGCTGCTCCTCCGGCTCGACACGGTGCGGCGTATCTGTCACGGCGCCTTCGGCTGAGGCTGGCGATCCCATGACACAGCCATCGCAAGCCCAAGCCGGCCCGACCGCGATCACCCGCGGCGCGGCGCATCTGGAGAGCTTCGCCCGGGACTGGGCCTATGCCCGGGCGAGCGAGGCGAGCACGCTCTTTCTCAACGAGTCCTTCGCCAAGGCGCCGCCCACCGTGTCGATCGTCGAGGTGGCGCCGGCGGTCTTCGAGCTTCGGGACTTCGACGGCCGCACCGAGACCCGCTATGTCGTCAGCGCGGTGGAGAAGGTGCGCGACGAGCTGATCTTCCGAATGCGCCCCAAGGGCGCCGCCGGGGCGGCGGAGACGGTCTTCACCTTCTACCCGTTCCGCGACATCGACGACACCTGGGTCGTGATCCAGGCCATTCCCGGGCGCGCCGAGAAGCCCGTGCGCTGGGCCATCCCGCGCCACCTCGCTTACCGGATCGAGGTCATGCCCGACGGCTATCCCTAGGTCGGGCACGCCCGATCCGTTGCCATTCCCAACGACGTCAAACCGAGAAAAGGAGACTCACCATGGCCACACTGACAGCCGTTCCAGCCGCAGGCGGGACGCCGGAGCCGATGCTGATCGGCAAGGTCGAGATGACGGAGGCCATCATGGCCGCCAAGTTCGCCAAGGAGACCACCTGGGCCGAGATCGCCGAGGCCGTCGGCATGTCGGAGGTGTTCGTCACCTCGGCCTGTCTCGGCCAGAACAGCCTGTCGAAGGAGGCCGCCGCGAAGCTCGCCGCCTTTCTCGGGCTCGCGCCCGCAGTGGAGACGGCCCTGACCATCTGTCCGCTGAAGGCCCAGGACCTGGAGCTGGTCAGCAAGGACCCGCTGATCTACCGCTTCTTCGAGATCAACTACGTCTACGGCAACACCATCAAGGAGATCATCCACGAGAAGTTCGGCGACGGCATCATGAGCGCCATCGACTTCGACATGCATATCGAGAAGGTGGAGCATCCGAAGGGCGACCGGGTGAAGGTCACCATGACCGGCAAGTTCCTGCCCTACAACAAGTGGTAGGCTCAGGCGTCGCCGCCGCTCCCGCGCGGTGAGACGACGAGCCCGACGCCGAGACCGTCGTCGGGGCCGATGACGATCCGGTCGGCCGCGTCGGCGAGCGGCCGGATGCCCGAGGTATCGAGAAAGGCTCGTGTCTTGCCCATGTCGGCGCTGGAGAAGGCGAGCGCGGCGACGCTCGGCGGCGCCGGCGCGGGCAGGCCGTCATAAGCCTGGGCGATGGCGTCCGGCGTAAGGAACCGCAGGCGGCCGCGGTCGAGCGCGATGCTCGGCCCGGCCTCGCCCTCCCGGCTCGGGCGCTGCGTGAAGCGCGCCAGGCGTCCCGCGCTCGCGGCCGGGTCGTCCACGGCGAACACCACCTCGGTCAGGCCGTGGATGCCGTTATCTTGCGCGATGTAGCGTCCCTGCCACATGTGCTCGGGCGTGTGGTGGGCGATGGTCTGGATGCGGCCTTCCGGGATCGAGCCGAACCGGGCGCGGATCACCGTGAAGGCCACCTCCACCTCGCTGCCGTCCTCCGCCTCGATGGTGCGCCTGAGATTGACCGTGGGCAGGATCTCGAAGCCGTCCGCCTTCAGCCGCTCGGACTCGGCCTCCGCGTCCGCCACCGTGAAGGCCACCAGATGCACGCCCACATGGCGCTCGATGCAGCCTCGGAGATGGCGGGTCAGGTCCGTGTCCACCCCCTCGACCGTGGTCAGGATCTCCAGATAGCCCGAGGGCAGCATGGCCAGCCGGTTGGACGAGCCGGTCGGGACGAGCTCGCCCGTCTCCGTGTTCCGGTCGCCGTGCACGGAGTAGGGGGTGAGCGGAAAGCCGAGCCGGGTGAAGGCGGCGGAGGCGGCGTCCATGTCCGGCACCATCCAGGCCACATGATCCAGGAAGATCTCGCCCGGCGCGGGCAGTTGCCGATCGTCCGACATGTTCGTCCCCAAGGCTCCTATGCGATCCACTCGCTCACGGGCGCGCGGGCCTCGTGCAGCGGCTGCGAAATGACGTCCACCAGGGCCGGCCCGTCATGGGCCACCGCTTGCCTGAGCGTTGCGGTCAGCGCCTCCGGGTCCTCCACCCGCCAGGTCTTCAGGCCGTAGGCGGCCGCGACCGCGGCGTGGTCGGTGCGCGAGAAGTCGACCGAGAAATAGCGCTCGCCGAACCCGGCCTTCTGGCCCGCCTTGATCCAGCCATAGACCGCGTTGGAGAAGACCACGAAGGTGATCGGCAGATCGAGGCGCACGATGGTCTCGAACTCTCCCGCCGCGAAGCCGAAGCTGCCGTCGCCCATCACCGCCGCCACGGTGGCGTCCGGGCGGCCCATCTGCACGCCCATGGCCGCCGGCAGCGCGTAGCCCAGCGCGCCGTGGGCGCGGTTCGAGATGAAATGGCGGCCCGGACGGCTCGCCCGATAGAAGGCGGAGAAATAGGGGCAGGGTGTCCCTGGATCGGCGACCACCACCGCATCGTCCGGCAAGACCTCGTTCAGCGCCGCCACCACCCGCTCCGGCCGGATCGGCGTCTCGCCCGAGCCCGCCAGTCGATCGAAGGCCTCGAACTTGGCCTGCTTCGCCGCCGCGACGCGTGCGGCGCCGGCGAAACCGCTGGCCTCGGCGCCATCGGCATCGAGCGCCGTGTTGATGGCTGCCAGCGCCAGGCGGGCGTCGGCCACGATGGCCGCCTCGGTCCGGTAGTTGGCCGAGATGGCCATGGGGTTCGAGTCGATATGTACGATGCGCGTGCCGGCCGCCGGAAAGCGCCAACGCTCGGTGGTGACCGATCCGGCGCGGCAGCCGATGAAGACGACGAGGTCCGCCTCCTCGACGACCGCGCGGGTTTCCGCGACGCCGCCGTTGGAGCCGACGACGCCGAGGCAGTTCGGATGGGTGTCGGCCAGGCTGCCCTGGCCGCTGATGGTGGTGGCTACTATCAGGTCGAGCCGTTCGGCGAGGCGCTGCAGCTCCGCCTCGGCGCCGGCGATGACAACGCCGCCGCCGCAGACGACGACGGGAAAGCGGGCGTCCCGGAGCGCGCGGACCGCCTCCTCGACCGCGCTCGCGCTCGGGGCGCCGGGCCAGGCCGGGTAGCTTCCGAAGTCCTCCTGCGCCCAGATGTCGTCGCTGGAGACCTCCGCCTTCTGGACGTCGAAGGGCAGGCCCAGATGCGCGGCGCCGGGGGTGCCCGTGGTCATGGCGCGAAAGGCCTCGCGCACCATGGTCGGCAGCCGGGCCGGGGAATCGATGAGGCCGTTCCATTTGGTCAAGGGCCGGAACAGCCCGGCCTGATCCAGCTCGGTCAGCGGATAGTGGCCGGCGGAGGGCACGGAGACGTCCGTGGTGATCGCCAGGACCGGGATCGACGATTCGTTGGCCTCCACGATGCCGGGCAGGATGTAGGTGGCGCCGCCGCCGCTCGGGCCCTCGCAGACGCCGACGCGCCCGGTCACGCGGGCATAGCCGTCCGCCATATAGGCCGCGTGCCGCTCGTCGCGCGTGAGCACATGGGTCATGCCGTGGTCGAGGCGGTGCAGCGCGTCGTAGAAGGGCAGGGAGGTGTCGCCGCACAATCCGAAGATGTGCGTGACGCCGTGGGCCTGGAGCAGCCGCACCATGGCCTCGGCGCCGGTCAGAATGTTCTGGCGCATCGACGCCATGGCTTCGCTTGGCTCCCTCCCGGCAGACTTGCAGACTTATTGCGGGGGACCTTGTCGGCGCCCTTCGGCGTTGTCAACGCCGGGCATGGCGACGAGCGCTTTGCGGCCGACGATCGGCGGCCGTTTCGGCTCTTGCGGATCGATGGGATCATCGCGGCGGCTTAGCCTTGAATCCGTTGATGTTTTCCCACAACGATCGCAGATGGAGATGCCGTGCGGCAGATGTCGGCGGCGGCCGGCTCACGCAGAATTCATGCGTTCACGTATCAAATCTTCGATCGGCGCTCTGGACCGGCCCCGGCCGATACCTTATATCCGTACTTCTTGATATATGAGTTGGCTGGATACGTCTTCTGTGGAGGGGGCAGTGTGACGAGCACGGCCAGCGTAAAGGTGGGATGCGGGAGCGTGATGGCAACGGATAGTCGTGGCAAAGCAGCCGAACAGGATTTGGTTCTATTTCGAGAAGTGTTCCGCGAGTCGCAGGAGCGGCGACAGCTCAACGTTCTGGTGGTCGAGGACGACGACGAAGACTTTATGATTCTTAAGCGGCACCTTGAGGACATGGAGGACTTCGACGCCAGAATCTCGCGCGCCACGACGCTGCACGCCGCGATGGACATGGCCGAGACGTCGCAGTTTCAGCTTGCCCTGGTCGACTACTGGCTCGGCGCCGACACCGGCCCGCGCGTTCTGGAGGGGCTTGGCGGCCGCCACGGCGCCTTGCCGACCGTCCTCGTCACCGGCCTCGGCCATGACGCCTACAAGAAGGCGGCCATGAAGGCGGGCGCCATCCATTGCCTCAGCAAGGACGACATCAACACCACCGTGCTACAGGACACCATCCGCAGCGTACTGCACACCCACGAGCTCGAGAGCAAGCTACGCACCAGCGAGGGCTAGCGTGCTTCCAGGTTGACGGTGCTCGCCGGGACAGCCGAACCCAACTGCGCATGCGTCACGTATGAGGCGCGAGCGGTCGGCTACATGACACGCCACAACTCCCCGTCATTCCCGCGAAAGCGGGAATGACGGGGAGTTGTGGATGACTCCTGTCGAACAGGACAGCCCCTAAGCGCCGGCGGCTTCCTTCAGGTAGACCTCCCGCAGCTTGGCGACCACGGGACCCGGCGTGCCGTCGCCGATCTGCTGCCCGTCGATGCGCACGATGGGCAGCACGAAGCTGGAGGCGCTGGTCAGGAAGGCCTCGCTGGCCGCCTTCGCCTCGTCGACCGTGAACAGCCGCTCTTCGACCGCGATGCCGGCGTCCGCGGACAGCTTCAGGATGGCCCGCCGCGTCACGCCCGGCAGGATGTCGTTGCTGAGCTGGCGCGTGACGATGGTGTCGCCGCCGGTGACGATGAAGGCCGAGGACGAGGTGCCCTCGGTGACATAGCCGTCCTCGACCATCCAGGCCTCGTAGGCGTCGTGCGTCTTGGCCGCCTGCTTGCCCATGGCCTGGGCCAGCAGCGCGGTGGATTTGATGTCGCGGCGGCGCCAGCGGATGTCCGGGATGGTGACCACCGTCACACCGGAGCGCGCCTGCGGCGAATCGATCAGCGGCTTGACCTGGGTGAACCCGATCACCGTGGGCTCGGCGTCCTCCGGATAGGTGAAGTCCCGGTCGGCCACGCCGCGGGTGATCTGCATGTAGACCACGCCTTCGTCGAGCCCGTTGCGGCCGATCAGCTCCTCGTGCATCTCGCGCAGCGCATCGTCGCCGAGCGGGCAGGCCATCTCCAGCTCGTCCAGCGAGCGGTGCAGGCGGGCGATGTGCGGGTCGAAGTCCACCATCTTGCCGCCCACCACGGCCGTCACCTCGTAGACCCCGTCGGCGAACAGGAAGGCCCTGTCGAAGATGGAGATCTTGGCCTGGTCTTCCGGCATGTAGGCGCCGTTCACGTAGACTGTGCGGGTCATGGACGAAAAGCCTGTTTCTCTAAAGGATGCGGCGCCGACGGACGTCGGCCGCGAAACGGGTGAGGGGCGCCGCTGCGCGACGCGTCAGTGATCGGCCGGGGCGTCGAGCACCTGCAGTCCGGCCTCGGCGATCAGGGCGAGATCCTCTTCCGTGTCGTTGTTGGCGGTGGTGAGCAGCTTGTCTCCGTAGAAGATCGAGTTGGCGCCGGCCATGAAGCAGAGGAGCTGCGCTTCCTTGCCGAAACGCCGGCGCCCGGCCGAGAGCCGCACGCGCGTCTTCGGCATCAGGATGCGCGCCGTCGCCACCATGCGGACCATCTCCATGGCCTCGACCGGCGGCCGCTCGGCCAGCGGCGTGCCCGGCACCGGCACCAGCGCATTGATCGGCACGCTCTCGGGATGCGGGTCGAGACTCGCCAGGATCTCCAGCATGCGGGCGCGGTCGGTCTCGCTCTCGCCCATGCCGATGATGCCGCCCGAGCAGATGGTGATGCCGGCCGAGCGCACGCAGGCCAGGGTGTCGAGCCGGTCCTCATAGGTGCGGGTGCTGATGATCTCGCCGTAGAACTCGGGCGAGGTATCGAGGTTGTGGTTGTAGGCGGTGAGCCCGGCCTCCGCCAGCCGTTCGGCCTGGTTCTGGGTCAGCATGCCCAGCGTGACGCAGGCTTCGAGCCCCATGCCGCGCACGCCCCGCACCATGTCGAGCACCTGGTCGAAGGCCGCGCCGTCGCGCACCTCGCGCCAGGCCGCGCCCATGCAGAACCGGGTCGCGCCCGCCGCCTTCGCCGTCTGCGCCTTCTCCAGCACGGTGTCGACGTCGAGCAAGGTCTCCCTCTCCAGCCCGGTTTCCTTGGCGTAGTGCGCCGACTGCGGGCAGTATTTGCAGTCCTCGGGACAGGCGCCGGTCTTGATGCTCAGCAGGCTCGCGAGCTGCACCGTGTTGTCCTCGTGGTAGCGCCGGTGCAGGCCCTGCGCCCGATAGAGCAGGTCGATCAGCGGCGCACGCAGGATCTCCAGCACCTCGTCCGTGGTCCAGTCGTGCCGGATCTCGGACGAGCGCTGCGGTGCTGCGCCGTTCTTTTGTTCATTGAATTCAACTGTTTCTGCTGCGGCATTCCGCATGCTGTATCCTCTGAAGCCGATTGCTGCCGGGTCGGTGCCAAGGTAATACAGGACAATGACTGACAGAGAAAGCCGCTATCGGGCCTATCTGGAGGCCCGCGCGGAGGCGGGGCTCGAGCGCCGCCTGCTGCCGCTCGGCCGCTCCGACGCGCGCACCATCCAGGTCGGCGGCCGCCGCTATCTGAATCTCTCCTCCAACGACTATCTCGGTCTTTCCACACATTCGGACCTGATCGCACGGGCCCGCGAGTGGGCCGCGCGCTACGGCGCCGGGTCGGCGGCCTCGCGGCTGGTGACGGGCAATCTCGACGTCTTCGAGGCCTTGGAGCGCAAGGTCGCCCAGCTCAAGGGCACGCCCGCCGCGCTGATCCTGGCCTCGGGCTTCCAGGCCAACGCCGCCGTGCTGCAGGCACTGCTGGACCGCAAGGTGCTGGGGGCCGAGCCGCTGGTCTTCGCGGACCGGCTGAACCATGCCAGCATGCATTTCGGCTGCCGGGCCGCCGGCGCGCGCCAGCTCCGCTACCGCCATTGCGATCTGGCGCATCTGGAGCAGTTGCTGGCCCGGCACGCGGCCTCCGAAGCACCGAAGCTCATCCTGACCGAAAGCGTCTTCAGCATGGACGGCGACGTGGCGCCCATGGACGAGATTGTGCGGCTGGCCCGCGCGCACGATGCGCTCGTCGTCTGCGACGACGCCCATGCCACCGGCGTCCTCGGAGAGGGCGGGCAGGGGCTCAGCGGCGGCGCCGACATCGTCATCGGCACCTTCTCCAAGGCGCTGGGCAGCTACGGCGCTTTCGTCGCCTGTTCCGAGACCGTACGGGGTTTCCTCGTCAATGCCTGCGCGGGCCTGATCTATTCCACGGCCCTGCCGCCCGCGGTGCTCGGGGCCATGGACGCGGCCCTGGACCTGCTGCCTGCCTTGGAACCCGAGCGGCAGAAGGTGGCGGCGCTGGCGGCACGGTTCCGGGCGGCGGCGCAGGCGCGCGGCTACGACACCGGCGCCTCCGGCACCCAGATCGTGCCCCTGATCGTGGGCGAGGC
>JAKSBI010000377.1 GCA_022361215.1 Hyphomicrobiales bacterium
AGCACCTTGCGTTTCTCCAGGTCCACCACGGTGACCAGATTGTCGTCCTCGTTGGCGATGTAGAGCGGGTTGCCGCTCGGATGCAGGATGAACAGCTCCGGGTCCGGGCCCGAGGGCAGCGTGTGGACGACCTTCTTGGTCGTCACGTCGATGACCTCGACGGTGTCGTCGTCGCTGGCGCAGACCAGCAGATACTTGCCGTCCTTGGTGAGCGTGATGCCGCGCGGGCGCTGGCCCACCTTGATGGTCCCCGTCACCGCCAGCGTCTTGCTGTCGATGATGGAGATCGTGTTGTCCTTCTCGTTCGAGACGTAGACGGTATAGGCGGCGGCGGGGCCGGTGGCGGCCAGCGCGAATCCGGCGGCCAGCAGAAAAGTCGATATGCCAGTTTTCAACATGGGGCGCCTCTCGCTTCGGTCGTGGCCAGGCCTCATTGGGCCAGGCGGCATTTGGTTTCGGGCTCGTCCCAGCCCATGGTGTCGAGCAGGGACCTCTGATGCAGGAAACCCTGTTGGGGCGACACGGAGACCAGCGCCCGCGCCGCCGCCAGCAGGATGGGTTGCCTGAGCTGCCAGTTCCAAGGACGGAAGGTGAGCTTCTGGCCCTTGAAGCCCGCCAGCTCGAAGTCCCTGCCCTGCACATAGTCGCGGATCGCGGCGAACTCCGCGGACCGGGCGCGGGTGGCGCCCTCGCCGATGGCCCGGATCGGCGCCCAGACGTGATAGTCGAGCGCGGTCATGCGCCGCTTGAAGGCCTTCAGGAACCGGCTTTGCAGTTGCGCCGCGCCCCACTGCTCGTGGGTGCGGTGCCAGCTCGTGGGCACCAGGCCCTGGGTGCCGGCCACGGGGCGCGGGCTCCAGGTGCGGTAGGCGAGGTACTCGCCGAACTCGCCGATCTCGTCGGCGACCACGAGCACGTCGTACTCGACGCCCTGGGTGAAGGTCGGCACCTCGGCCTGGGCCGTGCGACGCGCATCGGCGCCGTAGTCCCAGGCCTTCTCCGCGACGATCTCGCCGCCGAACTTCCTGGCGGCGCGCTTGATCGCCGCCGCGAACCGCTTGTCGCCGTCGCGGCGTCCGGTGACCAGGAACCATTTCCGCCAGCGCTTCCAGATCAGGTACTGCGCGAGCGCATCGGCGCGCATGGCCCGGCTCGGCAGGATGTGCATGACGTTGGCGCGGCAGTCCTGGCCGCGCAGCCGGTCGTCGGGCGCCCCGGCGTTGAACAGGAGCACGTCCTTGCCGCGCACCGCGTCCGACATCTGCAACAGCCGGTCGGCGGGCACGTTCAGCACGATGAGCCGGTAGCCCGCTTCGACCAGATTGGTGAAGGCCGCCAGCGCGTCGCCGTCCGGTGGCACCGAGACCTCCTTCAGCTCGAACCGCTGCTTCATGAAGCGGCCGGTGGTGTTGTTGTCCTTGATGGACAGCCGGCCGCCGGCCGCGCCCTCGTCCTCGGGCGGCAGGTCGAGATTGGAGAGCTTGGGCGGCCGCTCCACGACCTGGCTGAGCAGGGCGATGGGGATCCTCGCCATCTCCGCCGCCGCCGCCGGACCGGTAGCGAAAAGGGCGAGTACGGCCCCGGCGGCGAGCAGGCGCCAAGCGCCCGCGATGCGATCGCGTCTACGCATGACCACAGAGTCCCATTCGCTCGACGTCACGAATGCCGGCCGTCATTGAAACGTCCCCGGCATCACGGCGCAACTCCCGTTCGCAGGCGGCACAGCCGCTCAGAACTCGAGCTCGACATCCCATTTGAGCGCCACGTCGGAGGTGTCGTCGTTCAGGCCGAAGAGCACGCCGAAGGCCATGTTCAGGGTCGGTCCCTCGTCGTCGTCCTCGTCCGCCTCGCCGTTGCCGTTGGCGTCGTCATCGTCGCCGGGCGAGAACCGTTGCTTCTGGAACGTCAGATAGAGGACCGGCCCGATCCGGTGCTTCTCGGGCGTCGGCCCGGCGACGTCGCCGCTGATGTCCGGCACCTCGCCGAAGCCCTCGACGCCGAAGGCCAGCCTCTCGGTCTTCTGCACCTTGAGCTGCCAGGCGTACTCGAAATCCCAGTGATCCGGCGTGCGCTCGACCTCGACCTCGCCGTCCTCGATCTCGGTCTCGCGGATGTCGAAGACGTTCACCAGGAACAGGTTCCCGGTCGCCGAGACCTTGCCCCGCTTGCCGGAAAGCAGCGCGCCGACCTTGACCGTGTCCTCTTCCTCGCCCTTGCCGACCGTCGTTCCGTAGCCGAGGAAGAGGCCGGCGCCGAAGCCGCTGTCGGCGTCGTCGTCCATGGGAACGATCTCGATGCGGTTCGAGATCTCGATCTCGGAGAGGTTGAGGGAGCCGAAGCTGCCGTCCTCGCCCCGTTCCTCCTCGAACTCGGCGCCGACGCCGAACGCCCACCAGTCCGTCACGCCACCGGTGATCTCGACCTCGTGTCCCTGGCGAAGCACCTCGTTCTCCAGCATCGCCGGCCCTTCGTCGCCGTCGTCATCGTCATCGTCGTCTTGCGCCGCGACCGACGGCCGGCCGCTGAAGGTGGCGCCGTGATACTCGATCTCGATCTCGCCCTTCTCCACCTCCGGCTCCTCGACCTCGAACTGCGCCGAGGCCGGCCCGGCACCCAGAGACACTACGAGCGCCAGCGCAGCAGCGGCGGCCGCTCTGCATAGTTTTCCCTGCACCATCTGAAAATCCCCCTGTCCTGTCGTCTGCCGTCCGCGTTGGCCGCGGACGCGGCACCCCTATTCGACGACGAAGGTCACCACCGTCCCCTTCTCCACGAGCCCGATCGAGTTCAGCTTGTAAGTACCCGGCTTGATCATGGTGAAGTAAAGCTCGGCCTCGCCCTCGTCCTCGAACTCGAGCTCGTAGAGATGCGTGGCCTTGATCTCGATACCGCCCGCCTCGATCTTGCGAACCCACATGTTGCGGTAGAATTTCGAGCCGCGCAGAACGTATTCCTTCCGGCCGGTCGACTTGATCTCCAGCTTGTAGCACTTGCCGGTCTCGATCTTGTATTCCTTCTGGCTGACGGCGTAGCCGGCCGCGTCCGTGCCCAGCTCCAGCTCCGGCAGGGTCTTGCAGCGGGTCGAGAGGTCGCCCTTGGCCACAGCCATGTTTTGGCCGCCGAGGGCAAGGAAAACGATTGCGGCGGTGGCCGCCGCACGACAGATAACGCCTAGATTTTGCATTTCGCTCCCCAGTGTTTTGCATGTCTTATTTGATCGTATGTGCTTGGAATGGAAGTCGAAGATTGTGGCGAGTTTGGCAACCTCCGACTAAAGAACGAGCGGGTGGACGATGTTTGGGAAAAATAGGAGTTCATATCGGGAAAATTCGGCATATTCCCGAAGGGAAATAACCGGTGCGGCCGGCTACGCCTTGCTCGGGCTCCTGTCCGGTTTGCTCTGGCTGGGTCCGGCTTTCGCGGGTCAGAGCCCGGGGGCGGCGGAGCGGACGAAGGCCGCCGTCTTCGACTTCGAGCTCTACGACACCAGCCTGGAAGGGGACCTGCGCGGCGAGAACCCGGTCGAGACCAGGCGGCTCGCCAGGATCAGCGCGCTTCTGCGCACCCTCATGGCCGAGTCCGGGCGCTACAGCCTGGTCGACCTGACGCCGGGCGCCAAGGACATCGCGGCGGCGGGCAGCTTCCGCGGCTGCAACGGCTGCGACGCCGACATCGCCGCCAGGCTCGGCGCGGCGCTC
>JAKSBI010000318.1 GCA_022361215.1 Hyphomicrobiales bacterium
CGAGCGCCCGCGCATCCTGGCGCGGCTGAAGGCGGGCTTCTCCGTGGCGCTGGTGGCCGACGCCGGCACGCCGCTGATCTCCGATCCGGGCTACAAGCTGGTGCGCGCCGCGCTCGACCAGGGCAGCCCCGTCACCGCCGTGCCCGGACCCACCGCCGCGGTCGCGGCGCTCACCGTCGCCGGCCTGCCCACCGACCATTTCTGCTTCGAGGGCTTCCTGCCGCCGAAGCAGGGCGCGCGCCGCAAGCGCCTCGAAGCGCTGGCGGCCGTCCCCGCCACGCTCGTCTTCTACGAGGCGCCGGCGCGCCTCGATGCCGCGCTCGCCGACATGGCCGAGGTGCTGGGCGCCCGCGAGGGCGCCGTCCTGAAGGAGCTGACCAAGCGCCACGAGACGATCGTGCGCGGCCCGCTCGCGACACTCGCGGACGCGCTGCGCGACGCCACGCTCGCCAAGGGCGAGTTCGTCATCCTGGCCGGGCCGCCGGAGCCTCAAGAGGTCACCGACGCGGCCATCGACGCCGCGCTCGCCGAGGTCATGGGCGACCGCAGCCTGCGCGACGCCGCCCGCGACGTGGCCGAGGCCCTGGGCGTCCCCCGCAACCGGGTCTACGCCCTTGCGCTGGCCCGCCGCGACGCCGCCGGCTGAGCCCCGTGGCCCGCGCCGGCGCCCGCGAGACCGCCTACCGCAAGGGCCTCTGGGCCGAGGCGCTCGCCGCCCTGCTCCTGACATGCAAGGGCTACCGCATCCTCGCGAGGCGCTACCGCACGCCCACGGGCGAGGTCGACATCGTGGCGCTCCGCCGCCGCCGTCTCGCCTTCGTCGAGGTCAAGGTGCGCGGGACCGTGGCCGCCGGCGCCCACGCGATCACGCCCCACCAGCAGCGCCGCATCGCCCGCGCCGCCGAGCACTGGCTCGCCCGGTCCCCGGCCCATCTCGACCGCGACATCGCCTTCGACGTGGTGCTGCTGGCCCCCTGGTCCCGGCCCGTGCACATCAAAGAGGCATTTCGTGTTTGACGGACCGGCCCTAAGGCGTCAGCTTTAGCCGTAGTTAGTCTGTCGACCCAATTCGGCCCGAACGTACCTGCGCGCCTTCCCGATCACCGGCAACGGTTGGGGAGCGCCCGCGCAAGCGCGGCTCGGCAAGGCTGGCTGCTTGGGGGCAATGTCAGGAGGTTTCGGGGGCCATGGTTCTGAACGTGGCGTTTCAAATGGATCCGATCGAGCGGATCGACATCCAGGGCGATTCCACCTTCGCCCTCCTGCTCGAGGCGCAGCGCCGCGGGCACGATCTCTTCTATTACACGCCGCCGGACCTGGCCATGCGCGACGGCACCCTGCTCGCCCACGGCCACACGCTGAAGGTCAAGGACCGCCCGGGCGACCACTACGAGCTGAGCGACTTCCGCACGGCCGAGCTGGAAGACTTCGACGTGGTGCAGCTCCGCCAGGACCCGCCCTTCGACATGGCCTATATCACCACGACGCATTTGCTGGAGCGCCTGCACCCGGGCACGCTCGTGGTCAACGATCCGGCGTCGGTGCGCAACGCGCCGGAGAAGGTCTTCGTGCTCGACTTTCTCGATCTGATGCCGCCCACACTGGTGACCCGGTCACCGGACGAAATCCGCGCCTTTCGCGAAACGCACAAGGACATCGTCGTGAAGCCGCTCTACGGCAATGGCGGCGCGGCGATCTTCCG
>JAKSBI010000045.1 GCA_022361215.1 Hyphomicrobiales bacterium
CGGCCTGGAGGCCGCGCAGCCGGCCCTGCAGAGCCTGCTCGATCAGGTCAGCGGCCGGATCGGCACGGCCGGCCTCTCGCCCGTGGAGAACGCCGCGCTCTCCGGCCTGGCGGCCACGGCTGGCACGGGCACGGAATTCACACCCCAGGTGCGTGGGCTGATCTCGGACCTGTTCCAGGGCGGTGGCTTCGGCGCGGGGCGCGACCTGGTCACGACCAATGCCGACCTGCTCAGCCAGGCGCTGACGCCCACCGCCCGCGGCGACTTCACCGATCCGACCAGCGATCCGGTGCTGCAGGCCGCGCTGACCCGCGCGCAGGACGACACCGTCAACCGCATCCGCTCGCAGTTCTCCGCCGGCGGCCGGTCGTTCTCGCCCGCCGAGAGCCGGGCGGTCGGCGAGGGCATCGCCGATGTCACGGCGCGCACCCTGCTCAGCGAGCGGGCGCGCCAGCAGGACCGCCAGTTCGGAGCCCTCGACAGGCTCGTCTCCGGCGGCGTCACCACGGCCAACGTGCTCGACACCCTGGCCGGCAACCAGCTCGGCGCGCGCCAGGGCGCGATCGGCCTGTTGCCGCAACTGACGGGCTTGGCCGAGCAGCCCTTCCGCACGCAGCTCGAGGTCGAGCAGCTTCGGCAAAATACACCGCTCAACCGGTTCGGCCTGCTCTCGAACATCCTGACGTCCATCGCGGGCACGGGCTCGGCAGCGCAGAGGACGGGCACGAGCACGTCCATCACGCGCGCAAGGAAGGATCCCATCGATCAGATTTTGAGGGCGGGGGAGGTCGCGGCAAAGCTTGGTGTGTCTGTCTAGTGGCGCTAGTGGGTGTGGCCCGAATCGATAAACACCAGATTTCGACTGAGCGAGCCCGCCTGTGCTACGGGCTTTCGGTCGCGCTGATCGCAGTCACGGTGGTGGGCGTGATGTTTCCGGCCCTCTGCCACGCTGTTCACCTGGAGCCGAACGGCCTCCACGAACAGCAACGCCGATTCCACAGTCAACTAGCCCAGTAACCCGCATCGGATAGCCCCGCTCATCACGGGGCGTCCGTCCCGGAGTCTACGGACGGGACGGCAGGAGGGGGCGCCCGGCCCGGTCGGCCGGCGCCCCTTTCTCGTGTGCCAGGGGCGCGACCGTAGACGCGCCCGCCAAAGCGACGCCACAGCATGGGCCCTCTTCGCAGGGCCCTTTTTCGTTCCGGCAGCGTCGCGCAACCCTAGACAAGGAGACTGCATGATGAGCTTTCTCAGACGCAAACTCGTACCCGGCCTGGCCGGCCTCGTCGCGGCGCTGGCCGTGGCGGCCGGCCCGGCCGGCGCCTCCGGCACCCTGACCCAGGGCATCGTCGCCGACGTCGTCAGCGCGCCCGTGGTGTCCAACGGCCTGGTGGCCGGCGCGCCCACGGAGTTCAACATCATCCTGAACTCGCCCGGCGCGCCCGACGCGCTGGCCCTGGACCCGCCCAATTTCGGCCATCAGATCCCGGCCGGCGGGCACATGGAGGTGATCCTCGGCGGCAGCTTTCAGCGCAATCCCGCCTTCGCCAACAGCACGGGCGCCAACGCCCTCGAGCCCAACCGCAACGTGATCCTGACCATCAACCCGCAGAACCCGATCACGGCCACCGCCGGGGCCGGGGTGCAGCACGGCAACTGGTCGGTCGGCGACAACGGCAGCCGCACCTTCACGGTGACGCCCAATGGCGGCAGCGGCGAGGACGGGCTGGAGAACGCCCGCGCCTCGCTGATCGGCATCAAGGTGATCCATCTGCGCCCGGACCCGAACGATCCGCGCACCACGCTGGACCGCGCGCCCTTCTTCAACGGGCCCAAGGGCACGGTGGGGACGATCGAGGTGAAGATCTTCAACGCCGACGGCTCGCTGCGCGAGGATGGCTGGGCCTGGGTCAAGTTCCGCGACGCGGGCACCCAGGTGCACATCACCAATGCGGGCCTGACGACCGGCGCCCAGGGCAGCCCGGCGACCGTGACGGCGGAGACGGTGGAGTCCACGCACTTCCAGCGCGTGGCGCCGCTGACCTCGCTGACCAACACCGCCAAGACCACGCCGTTCTCCGCCGGCGCGCCCTATGCGCTGCGCTTCCTGCTGTTCGACGAGGCGGGCAACCAGCCCGATCCCTTCATCCCGCAGAAGGGCCTGCCCGATGTGGGCTACGTGGTGGTGAGCGACACCGAGGCCGACCTGGTGATGGACACCAACGGCAACGGCACGCCTGACCCCCTCGACGCGAAGATCGGCAGCATCGCGCTGACCGGCCCGGGCGCGGACGCGCAGATCCTGCCCAACCCCGCCCTGACCACCTCGGGCGCCGGCGGCGCCGCCGGCCCCAACGGCAGCGTCCTCAACGTCCCGGTCAAGGCCGGCAGCCGCCGCGGCATCTACAGGCTGACCGTCCGGTTCGACACCGGCATTGCGAACGCGGCGACCAGCTTTTTCGTGGTCGTCAACTAGGCCCATCGCGCATCGCGATCCCGGCCGGGCAGCCGAGGCGAACATGCCTCGGCTGCCCACCTACGCCGCCGCGCGCCGAATCCGTCC
>JAKSBI010000137.1 GCA_022361215.1 Hyphomicrobiales bacterium
CGCACCGTGCGGCCGCTGGGCCTCTGGTTCTGGGGCAAGGTCTGGACCCTCGTCGCCTGGTGCGAGCTGCGCAACGATTTCCGCATGTTCCGCCTCGACCGGATCGCGCGCATGCAGGCGGCCGGCGGCTGCTTCCGCCCCGAGCGCGGCAAGACGCTGACGGATTTCTATCGCGCCATGGAGGCGGAGTACGGGCGTGGGCAAGGCAGCCGAGGCGCGTGACCTGGCGTGCATTCTGCCCTGCATCAGCCTTGTTGTGAGGCAAATGGAATGGATTGCCGGGTCAAGCCCGGCAATGACGACTTGGGTATAGTCGTACGCACGACACGAAATGGCGATCCTGCCGTGCCGAATTCATCGTCATGCCCGGACTTGATCCGGGCATCCATTCCGTGACCTAGCGGTTCAGTTGGCGGTAGAGATCGAACCACTCGGAATTCTCTTTCTCGATGAGGTCGATTTTCCATTTCCGCGGCCATTTCTTGATGGCCTTCTCGCGACGAATGGCCCCCTCGATGGTCGAATGCTCTTCTATGTAAACGAGTCGCCTGATTTTGTAGCACGAGGTGAAGCCTTCGATCATGCCCGAGCGGTGCTCAAAGGCACGGCGTGCGATGTTGTTCGTGACACCTGTGTAGAGTGCACCATTCTTGCGGCTCGCTACGATATAGACAAAGTACCTTCGCATAGTGCGATGGAACGGCGGGATGGAAGCATGCGTCAAGCCCGGCAGCACGATTTTCGTTGGCGGGACGTCCCTTCGGGCTCACACTATGCGGCGTATCGAGACAGCGAGGCATCAGGTGAAGGCGGATCGCAACAGCGCCTTGTGGAGCAAGACCGTCTGGCCCGGTCTGATCTTGGCCGTGGCGGCTGTGGCCCTGTCCGGCTGTCGCGGCGGCGGCGGCAGTGGGACGGGAACGGGCGCGCCCCATAGCGCGGCGGATCGGCCGGTTCAGTTGGGGCCGAATGCGGCCGGCGGCGGCGGCGCGGGCGGCGGCATCGGCGTCGGTGCGAGCGCGGCGCTGCCCCTCGACGAGGCGGCGCTCGCCCGTGCCATCGAGAACTATCGCATCAACAAGAAGCGCGCCCGCAGCGACTATCGGAGTGCCGGCGTCGATCTCGACGGGGACGGCGTGGCGGAGGCCATCGTGCTCTTCAAGGGCAAAGACTGGTGCGCCGCCAACGGCTGCTCGTTGGCCATCTTCAAGTCGGGTCCGCGTGGCTACAGGCCGGCCTTCAGGACGGTGCGCGTCAAGGCGCCGGTCATGGTCTCGCGCGATGCCAGCAACGGCTGGCGCGACCTGCTCGTGTGGACCGGCGGGGCCGGCACCGCACCGAAGCGCCGCGTGCTCCTGCGCAATTCGGGCACGGGCTATCCCCGCAACGCCATGCTGGAGCCGGAGGTGCCGCTGGGCTCGGCCATCGAGACGCAGGTGGTCATCGACGCCGCTTCGGCCGCCGCGTCCTCGGCTCAGGGCGCCCCCGGGTCGAACCCGTAGAGCCAGTCGAAGCGCCCGAGCAGCGCCTCGGGCCTCCGCGACCGCAAAACGAGATTGCGCGCCCAGCGCGCGGCGCCTGCCAGATGGTAGACGCGGCCGTTGCGCCGGGAGGCCTCCTGAACGTTCAGCGTGCGCCCCTGCCGCAGCGAGACATAGCGCCCGAAGGCCGCCTCGACCGGCGTGCCGGGCCGCGCCAGCTCGCGGGCGAGAACGGCGGCATCCTCGATGGCCATGGCGCCGCCCTGGGCCAGGAACGGCAGCATCGGGTGAGCCGCGTCGCCCAAAAGGACGACAGTGCCGGAGGACCAGCAGGCGAGGGGGGCAAGCTCGAACAGGGCCCATTTGCGCCAGCTCCGGGCGGCCTCCAGGGCCGCGCGCGCGGGCGCGGCCCAGGCCGCGTAATGGGGCAGCAGCTCCGATGCGTCGGCCTCCGTGTTCCAGCCCTCCTGGTTCCAGCGGTCCTCGACGACGGCGACGATGTTCACCGCCCGGCCCCCGCGCACCGCGTAGTGCACGAGATGCGCGTTCGGTGCGAGCCAGAGGCCCGTCCGCTGCTCCGGGCCGAGGCTCGGCACCGCGGTCGGCTCGAGCAGCGTGCGCCAGGCGGTGCGTCCGGAAAAGCGCAGTGCGGCATCGGGGTTGAGCTGCTTGCGCACGCGCGAGGCAATGCCGTCGGCCGCGATCAGGGCGCTGCCCCGCGCCACCTCGCCGGACGTCGCATGGGCGGCGATGCCCTCGGCGACGCTCTCATACCGTGTCAGCTCGAAGCCGGTGGCGATCTCGATCTCCGGGCGCGCGCGCGCCGTCTCCAGCAGGCCGCGCTGCAGGTCGGCGCGGTGGACCACCACATAGGGGCTGCCGTATCTGCGCTCGGCCGCCGCCCCGAGCGGTACCATGGCCAGCCGCGCGCCGCTCAGACCGTCGAAGACCGAGACGCCCTCGGGCGCGACCAGGTCGTCGCCGAGGCGCTCCAGCACTTCCCACTGCCGCAGGATACGCGTGGCGTTGGGGCCGAGCTGGATGCCGGCGCCGGCCTCGGAGAACGTCTCGCCGCGCTCCAGGATGCGGACCGGCCGTCCCTGACGGGCCAGGGCGATCGCCGCCGAAAGCCCGCCGATGCCGCCGCCGGCGATCAGGATCGGCTCGCTGCTGCGCTCGGCGGTCATGGGGCGCTCACGCCTCTTCTTTTCGATTGGGCTCGTCCGCCCCTCTCCCCCTGCCCAACCACCCGACAGAGGTTACCCTTGGGGTGGTTGGGCAGGGGGAGAGGGGCGGGCACGCGATCGCCTTAGAAATCCCCGGTCAGGCCGCCTGTCCGGCACTGTACCGGCAGCCCGGCGGCACCGTCTCATGCGGCGAGAGGGCAGGGTCGTGCAGATAGATCGTGGAGCAATAGGGACAGATGATCTGGTCGTCGGCGCCCATGTCCAGAAACACATGCGGGTGGTCGTTGGGCGGCGAGGCGCCCATGCACTGGAACTCCTTCACGCCGATGCGAATCCTGTCGACGCCGGCGTCGTTCTGGAAATGGGGGACGATCGGGTCAGCCATCGCAGTCTCTTCGGGTTTCGCGTCTTGCCGGTCGGGCGGGGGCGGAGCATACGCGTTGCAACCGCCCAAGGATAGGGTTAGGGCCTGCTGACATTTGCCTTGCGCAAGGCGTGCGACCGGAGGTCATATGCAGCGTTTCGACTCCGACGGTATCGAGATCGCCTATCTCGACGAAGGCGAGGGCGATCCCGTCCTCCTGATTCACGGGTTCGCCACGAACGTGGCCATGAACTGGGTCGCCAGCGGCTGGGTGCGCACCCTGAGAGACGCGGGCTACCGCGTCATCGCCTATGACAATCGCGGTCATGGCGAGAGCGAGAAGCTCTACGACATCGAGGCTTACGGCGCGCCGCTGATGGCCGGCGACGCCTTGCGCCTGCTCGACCATCTCGAGATCGGGCGCGCCGACGTGATGGGCTATTCCATGGGTGCGCGCATCGCCGCTTTCCTGACGCTTGAGGCGCCGGAGCGCGTGCGCAGCGCGGTCTTCGCCGGGCTCGGCATCAACATGGTGCGCGGCGTCGGCGCGCCCGGGCCGATCGCCCGGGCGCTGGAGGCGCCGAGCGCGGGCGACGTCGCCAACGAGACCGCGCGCAGCTTCCGTCTGTTCGCCGAGTCGACCGGGGGCGATCTGAAGGCGCTGGCCGCCTGCATGCGCTCCGCGCGCGAGAAGATCACGGCCGAAGCCATGGCGACCCTGCGCCTGCCGGTGCTCGTGGCGGTCGGGGAGAACGACGTCATCGGCGGCCCGGCGGCGGAGCTCGCCGCCCTGATCGCCGGCGCCGAGGCGCTGGAGATCCCCGGCCGGGATCACTTGAGGGCCATCCCCGACCGCGTCTACAAGAAGGGCGTGCTGGCGTTCCTGGCGCGGCGGCCATGAGCCTCGGGCCTGCGCCGGGATGACGCCGAGAGGGGGGGGGGAGAGTGTTTCCCGCTTTCGCGGGGCTGGCGGAGGCGGGTGGCGTGCTGAGACGAAAGGCTCTTACCGCCCCTTGAACACCGGCTTGCGTTTCTCCAGGAAGGCCGCGCGGCCCTCGGCATAGTCCTCGCTCTCCGAGCAGGCCCGGACCAGCGCATCGACGGGCGTCAGGTCGACCCCCTCGGCGGTGTCCGCGAGGGCGTCGATGGCGGCCTTCGCGGCCTGTATGGCGAGCGGTGCGTTGGCCGCGATTTCCTCGGCCATGGAGCGGGTTGCGGACTCAAGCTCGGATGGCGCATGCAGCCGGTTCACCAGACCCATGGCGAGCGCCTCCCGGTCCGAGAAGCGCCGGCCCGTGAACAGGATCTCCTTGGCATGGGTGGGCGTGACCGATGCCAGCAGCGGCCGGATCCAGCGCGGGTCGTAGCCGATGCCGAGCTTGGCCGACGGAATCGCGAAGGTCGCCCCGTGGGACGCCAGTCTCAGGTCGCAGCAGAGCGCGATCTCGAGGCCGCCGCCGAGGCAGAAGCCGTTGATCATGGCGATGGTCGGTTTGCTGCAGTCCGCGACCGCGTTGAAGGCGGCATGGTTGAGGTCGTCGTAGCGCGCCTTTTGGGTGCCGGTGCGCACGGTCTCGAACTCGGAGATGTCGGCCCCAGCGGAAAACGCCTCGGCGCCGGCGCCGCGAAAGACCACGATGCGGGCCTCGGCGTCGCGTTCGGCCTCGGCGATGGCGCGCGGCAGCTCCGCCCACATGGCCGCGGTGAGCGCGTTCATGCGCCGCGGGCTGTCGAAGGCGATCCAGAAAATGGGTCCGTCGCGGGTCGCCACGATACGGCCTTCAAGTTGAGCTTCTGTCATGGTCGATTCCGTCTCCGATCGTCGGCGCATATCATCTAACCCGCGCTGGTGGCAGCAGAATCCATGCGTTATTGACATATATGCTAGGATGCTTAGCTGAAAGTCGGTATGCCGGTGTGTCGCCGGCCAGAGGATTTTGCGTCCGGTCCCGGGCCTGGCGCAGCGAGGAGTGACAGATGCCGCAATCCCGGTCGAGCGTTCGGCCCAACCTGCAGAGTTGCGATCCGCAATGGATCCAGCTCCGTGAAGAGGCGCAGGCCGTCGCCTCGCAAGAGCCGGCGCTGGCGAGCTTCATCTACGCCACGATTCTGAGCCATGAGCGCCTGGAAGACGCGATCTGCCATCGCCTGGCGCAGCGCTTGAACCACTCCGATGTGGACTCCGGCCTGCTGCGGCAGACCTTCGACGAGGTGCTGCGCGTGGAGCCGAAGCTGGCGGAGGCGATCCGGGCCGATCTGGCGGCGGTCTACGATCGCGATCCGGCCTGCGACCGGCTGATCGAGCCGGCGCTCTATTTCAAGGGGTTCCATGCCCTGCAGACCTACCGTTTCGCCCATGCGCTGTGGAACGGCGGACGCCGCGATTTCGCGCTCTATCTGCAGAGCCAGTCGTCCCGGATCTTCGGCGTCGACATCCATCCCGCGGCGCATATCGGCCGCGGCATCATGATCGACCACGCCACCGGCGTGGTGATCGGCGAGACGGCCGTGGTCGGCGACGATGCCTCGATCCTGCATGGCGTGACGCTCGGCGGCAGCGGCAAGGTGTCGGGGGACCGGCACCCGAAGATCGGCCGCTGCGTCATGATCGGCGCCGGCGCCAAGATCCTCGGCAACATTCATGTCGGCGACTGCGCGCGCGTGGCGTCGGGCAGCGTGGTGCTGAAGGACGTGCCGGAGAACCGGACGGTGGCCGGCGTCCCGGCCAAGATCGTCGGGACGGCGGGCTGCGAGGAGCCCGCGCGATCCATGAACCAGATGCTCGGCGCGGACAACCAGCCTGCCGAGGACTGAGCCTGCGGACCCATGGACCGCGGCCTGCAAAGGCTCGGGCCACGGCATTTCCGGATCCGCATCTATGAGGGGGCGTAAGGTGACCAAAGACGAGATCACGCGGCTCGAGCGCTATTTCCACAAGACGTTTCAGTTGCAGACCATCGAGATTCGTCAGCGGCCTCGCAAGGAGGACTCTGCCGAGGTCTATATCGGCGACGAGTTCATCGGCGTCATCTTCCGGGACGACGAGGACGACGACCTGTCCTACCAGTTCCAGATGGCCATCCTGGACTACGACCTGGAAGCGTAGGGCGGTTCAAGGCAGATCGCAGCCACCCCTCTCCCCCGGCCCAACCGCCCGATACAGGGTGCCCTTGGGCCGAGGGAGAGGGGTGGGCGAGCGCCATCGAACTGAGGCGTGGGCACCGGATCGGGATCCACGTTAACCTTTCGTTAAGAATTGGGATGCGCGCCAGACGCGCCCTGGGGCAAACTGCCCGCGTGCGCCAAGCACCGGGGAGTAGGCCCGATGGCCGAGTATACGTTCTATGCCTTGATCACGGCGACGGGCTTCGTCGCCGCCGGACTGGTCGCCAGCCTGTTTCAGCTCGTGACCGGCCAGCCGATTCGCTTCGGGTTCACGCCGCGGTCGGTGCCCGTCGACGCGGCCGAGATCCTGGCCCGCATGACCGCCGGGCCCGCCATCATCATGCGCAATGCCGTCAAGGCTGCCGTGAAGGAGGGGCGCGAGCCCTACTGGCTGGCGCTCTCGACGTTGCTTTCAGTGCTCTGGAGCTTCTTCACGGGCGTCGTGATTCTCGAGCTGATCTATAGTTTCTCCGCCAGCCTCTGAAGCCATCTCCGTCGGATCGCGTCGATTGCGCCGATTGGTGCGCGTTGCGCCTTCGTGCCAAGGTGGCGCCGAACAAGAACGGAGGTTGGCATGGCGTGCTACACGCTTGACGGGGTGGCGCCGGAGTTTCCGGCGGAGGGCGAGTATTGGGTGGCGCCGAGCGCGGTGGTGCTCGGCAAGGTGAAGCTGGAGCCGATGGCGAGCGTCTGGTTCGGCGCGGTGCTGCGCGGCGACAACGAGCTCATCCATATCGGCGCCGGCACGAATGTCCAGGACGGCTGCGTGCTGCACACGGACATGGGCTTCCCGCTGACCCTCGAGGCGGACTGCACCGTGGGGCATCTGGCGATGCTGCATGGCTGCACCGTCGCGCGCAACTCGCTGATCGGTATCGGCGCCACGGTGCTGAACGGCAGCCGCATCGGGGAGAACTGCATCATCGGCGCCAACGCCCTGATCCCCGAGAACAAGGAGATTCCGGACAATTCCCTGGTGATGGGCGCGCCCGGCCGCGTGGTCCGGCAGGTCACGCCCGAGCAGGTCGCTCACATCACCCGGATCTCCCGCCACTACATGGCGAACATGCAGCGCTACGCCTCGGGGCTGGCGCCGCAGGAAAAAAAAGAGCCGGCGCTCGAATGAGGCCGGCTCTAGTGAGGCCCGGTCGGGTCGGGGATGGGAGGGGGGATGGTCACCGGGCCTTGAGGGAACGTGGTTCCAGCATTTGAGCAATGCCCCCTAATTGCTTCTGGTGCCGGAGATGGGTGCTGCCCGCGGTGCGTCGGACGGCGCCAGCGACACCCAGCTCCGCGGGTCGCGGGAGGACTGGCGCTTGACGAAACTGTAGCCCGTGCGGTTCCAGCGCAGCACCTCGGGCCGCTTGTTGTCGAGGACGTAGTCGCCCTGCGGCGTGCGGACGGTCAGCACGGCATGTCCTTCGTTGTTCTCGTCGCGCACGACGGTGATCAGCAGCGCGCTTTGCGGCCAGCCGCGCTCGAGCAGCAGACGGCTCTTCAAGAGCACGTAGTCCTCGCAGTCGCCGCTGCCCGCCGGATAGGTCCAGTGCTCGATCCGCCCGTAAAGATCCTGGTCGCTGACGGGCTTCACCATGCGGTTGACCATGTCGTTGACGAACTGCAAGTCCTGCTTGCGCCCTTCGGTCATGCCGAGCCGCATGGCCTTCGCGGCCTGGCGGCGGCATTCCGCCGGATGGCGACGGCAGAAGCCCACATGGCCGATCGGTGGCAGCGCCTCGCCGTAGACGCGCATGAACGCAGACCTCATGTCCTGGCCCCGTATGCCGTGCGGTGCGCCGGTGGCCGAGGCGGTCGAAGCCGTCAGTGAAACCGTGATTGCCAAAATGCCGTATCCGAGCTTTTTCATTGCGCCCCCCTGTGATTGTTGGAGGCACTATTGCACACGCGTTTTGATATTACGGTAAGAAGCGAGCAGACTTTCTATTTGTATTTCAGAAATACTTGAATCGAATTTGATTCAAATTTTAACAAAGCGAATTTGTCTAAAATTTTATCGATTGCCGCCCAGACCCACCGGCTGAAAAGCCCGCAAACAGGCACCGCTGCCCCACGGCGCAGCGCCGTCGGGCAGACCCGGTCGTGTGGGAAGCGAAGCGCCGTCAGCCGAAGTGGCGGCTGATGGCGTTGGGATGCTGGATGTCGGAGAACTCGACGCCGATGCCCTGGTCGTGATGGCGCACCACCTTGCCGCGCATCTTGCCGATGGTCACCAGTATGCCGAGCTCCGGCTTGGGCAGCACGGCCACCGACGCGCCGGACAGGGAAACGTCGAGGATCTTGCAGTCGAGCATGGTGCCGTCGGCCAGGGCGAGCTGTGCAAACGGGTTCTTCGGCACGATCCGCTCGTGGCGGCGATCCTCCGGCAGGTGCAGCCGATCGCGGTTGACCAGGAAGGTGAGCTGGTCGGCCAGCTTCTCGCGTTTGTAGCCCGAGGCGGTGAGCCTGATGGCGAAACCTTCGTCGACGGCGCGCACCATCTCGCCTTCCACGCGGCCGAGCTCGTCGATATAGGCGACGATCCGCTCGCCGAGCTCTGGGAGGACGGGGGCTCTAAGCGCCAGGCCGCCGGGCGAGACGTTGATGACCTGGCACGGATATTCCCGCTTGTTCTCGCGCATGAAACGGCCGAAGAGGCGGATGTTGACCCGGTAGAACCGGCGCCTGTCCGTCGAGACTTGCAGGCCCTGCTGTGCCGGCTGGGCGGCTGCGGCCTGGACGATCGGCTGGGCCGCCGGGCCCGGGTCCTGTGCAGGCAAAGCGCCTGGTGTCTCGGCTGAGCTCATGCCGTTCCGCCTCTAGGGTGATGTGTTAGGTGACGGAAGTCTATGAGCCGTAGAGTTAAGGAAGCGCTAAGTGCCGGGCCATTTCAGGGCCTGCGTCGGCAAAGTTCCAGCAAATCGGACTATTCCGTCCGGTCGGCGAGGCCACCGTCATAGACGCGGAACTGGCGATGCATGTCGCCGACCGTGCGCGAAAAGGACGTGGCGAGTGCCGGCTGCTCGGCTGCTTCGGCCAGGGACCAGGGCTGGCCGTCCGGCCAGATCAGATTGACCGACGTCATCGTCTGCGTGGTCAAAGGCACCGCGCCCAGCCAATAGGGCGTGTCGACGGCCGTGATGCTGCCCAGCAGGCGGTTCACGGTCCTGCCGGCGTGAATCACGGGCAGCACGAGCATCTCGAACTCGGCCGTCCGCTCGTCGGCGGTCGCGGCCGTGAACGTTACCGAACCGGCCGCGCCTTCGGTCACCACGTTGTGCAGCAGCGTCTCCAGCGCTTCCCGGTCCCCGTCCGACCAGCCGTCGAGCATGCAAAGACCGCGAAACTCCCGGCCGAACTGCTCGCAGAGCCGCGTGCCTGCAAGGCGGAAGCGGTAGCCGAGCGGACCGCCGCATTCGAGGATGAAGGTCTCCGGCAGAATCGACGCGATTTTGGCCGGTTCGATCTCGAAGCGGCGCGGCGCCAGCCGGCCGTTCCTGATGACGTCCCAATAGTTGAACAGCAGTTGGCTTGTCTTCTGCTGCATGGCCTGCCCCATTCTTCTCTCTTACTCAATACTTTACGCCTATCCGCTCTGATTGATTGAGAGCCCGGTCATGCCAATTTGGGACAGATCGGCCCAATCCGAGCGGACGTAAGGGGTACTGAGCAGGTGGCGTGCCAATTGCGGCGCGCCCACGGCGGGCGGGCGCGAAAGGCCGATGCGGCCTTGTCCATCGTCAGGGCGCCCGTTATGCAGCCTGCAACCGCAGGTGCGATTCAGCGCAGCATCAGGAGATCCGTATGAACACGCGACAGCCGATGTTCAACGTCCCCGCCAGCGTTCTGGCCGCGATTGCCGCCATTGCGATCGTGCATCTCGTGCGTGCGCTGCTGCCGGCCGACCTGGACGTGACGCTGCTCCTGACGCTGGCCTTCATTCCGGGCCGCTATCTGGCGAGCGCGCCGGCGTTGCCGGGCGGCGAGATCAGCGCGGTCACCTCGTTTTTCACGTATATGCTCGTGCATGGCGACCTGACCCATCTCGTGGTGAACGGCATCTGGATGCTGGCCTTCGGCAGCGCCGTGGCCAGGCGCGTCGGCGGCCTGCGGTTCTGGGGCTTTTCCATCCTGTGCGGATTGGCCGGCGCGGCGCTGCATCTGGCGCTTCATTTCGGCGAGCTGGTGCCGGTCGTGGGCGCGTCCGCGGCCATATCGGGGCAGATGGCGGGCGCGCTCCGCCTGATGGCCAGCGCCGGCACCGGCACGCTGGCCTTCGGCAGCGCGGCCTCCACCCTGCCGCTGGCCAGTGTCTGGGACACGCTCCGCAACCCTCAGATTCTGCTGTTCATGTTCATCTGGGCCGCGCTCAACGCGGTCTTCGGGATGGGCTATCTGGAGTGGCAGGGCGGCGGCGGCGGTATTGCCTGGGAGGCCCATATCGGCGGTTTTCTGTGCGGTCTGCTGAGCATCGGGCTGTTCGATGCCCGGCGCCGTCCACACGGGATCACGCGGATTCATTGAACTCCGATCCTGCCGCCTATTGCGTCGGACGGCAGAGGGTTTCATCATGGTCCCAGTACTGAGCCATGTGGCGACGGCGCCGTGTCCCGGCGCAAGGACGGCCTGGCCGGCGACGCGCTGCGGCGGCGCGTGCCGCGTCCGAAACGCACTCTCCTTGCGGCTGGCCCGGTCCGCGATCAGGGGCGGGGCTCGAGAGGAGGAAAGCACATGAACGTAGCGGCGATCCTGAAAGACAAGGGACGCTCAGTCTGCACGGCCAGTCCGGATGCGTCTCTCCTCGACATTGCGAAGGCGCTCGCGGAAAAGCGCATTGGCTGCGTCGTTCTTCTGGATGACGACGAGAAGGTCGCCGGCATCGTCTCCGAGCGCGACCTCGTGCGCACGCTGGCCGGCAACGGGCCGAAGATCCTGGAGCAGCCGGTGGCGCATTGCATGACCAGGGACGTCGTGAGCTGCCGGGAGTCCGACACCATCGACCGGATCATGGCGCAGATGACGTCGCGCCGTTTCCGCCACATGCCGGTGGTGGAGAATGGCAGGCTGGTGGGCCTGGTCTCGATCGGCGACGTGGTGAAGCAGCGCATCGCCGAGGCCGAGATGGAGGCCGCGGCGATGCGCGATTACATCGCCACGGGCTAGGGCCTATCTCACCGAGACGGGCCACCTTTCTCCGTCATTCCCGCGAAAGCGCAGCGGTGTCCGGGATTTTGGGAGCGTGTCGGTCTGCATGGCAGGCGCGGCCTTGGTTTCCAGCCGGGAACACGGTGTCCAAACATCGATTATGAAAGTCTGCCGTGCCCTCGATTTTCGTCATGCCCGGACTTGATCCGGGCATCCATTCCACTGGCCTCTCGGCAAATTCGAGAGGAAACGGCATGGATTGCCGGGTCAAGCCCGGCAATGACGACGGTTGGGGACAGGCTGCGCTCAAATCCCGGACACCACTGCGCTTTCGCGGGAATGACGAGCAGGGGGGAGCGAGTCCCAACGTTCTAAAGCCCCGAAATCGAGAGCGGATACCTGTTCGTCACGCGGCGAGGGCGCGAACGACGCGCTCGATGTTGTCGAGCTGGCGCTCGGTGGCCTCCGCGCCGTTGGGGATCGCCTCGTCGGCGCGGTGAAACTCGAACAGGCCGATGTCGCCGAGCTCGGGCGCGATGGAGACGTCGGGCGGGTCGCCGGCGAGGCGCGATCGTGCGATGCGGTCCTGGATGATGTTGAAGGCGTCCATCATCACGGTGGAGATGCCGGGCGTGTCCCGGCCGCCGAAGAACTGCCTGTGCAGCAGATGCAGCGCGGCGCGGCCATTGCCTCTCTCCTCCAGGCTTTCGTCGTCCTCGGCGTGGGTCTCGATGGCTTCCTGATCGGAGATCACCGTGCCCTTGCCGAACACGTCCCAGTGCAGATTGACGGCAATCACGATGCGCGCGCCCAGCGCACGGCAGACCGAGACCGGAATCGGGTTGACGAGCGCGCCGTCGATCAGCCAGCGCCCGTTGATCTTCACGGGCCGGAAGATGCCGGGCAGGGCATAGGACGCGTGCATGGCGTCGACCAGCCGGCCCTTGTTCAGCCAGATCTCATGGCCGGTGCCGAGCTCGGTCGCCACGGCCACGAACTTCCGCTCCATATCCTCGATCGCCACATGCTCGAGATGCTCGTCGAAACGGTTGCAGAGCCGCTGGCCGGTGATCAGCCCCGAGCCGGTGAAATTGAAATCCAGGAACCCGAAGACCCGGCGGCGCGTCAGCCCGCGGGCGAAGGCCTCCAGGGGATCGAGCTTCCCCGCCACGTAGCAGCCGCCGGCGACCGCGCCGATCGAGGTTCCGGCAACGATGTCCGGCGCGAAGCCGGCGTCGATAAGAGTCTTGAGCACGCCGATATGTGCCCAGCCCCGCGCTGCACCCCCGCCGAGTGCAATCCCGATTTTCGGTTTCGTTGTCATGACCGCTTCCGTGCATGGGCCGTGCCAAGCGGACCCGTAGACTGCGCGGTCCATTCGGACCCAAGCCTCAGTCTAAGCGGTGCTGCTTAAACGATTGTTAAACATGCGGGGCGGCAGCGGATATCCCCCCGTTCCGGTTGATTGAAGGCGTTCCGCCCCGCTTCCGTGGGACGGCGCATCCGCAACGTAAGTGTCAAGAGGCCCTAAAGCTGAGTCGGGTTGGGAGCGTCGCCGTAGACCTCTTTGGGGTCGAAGGTTTTTTCGCCTTCCTCGAACGCCAGCTCCAACGTCGGGGAGGGGGCGTCGCCGGTCGGGATCGACCGGTAGAAGCAGGACATGTAGCCGACATGGCACGAGGCGCCCGACCCGGCGACGTCGACCTTCATCCAAAGGGCGTCCTGATCGTCGTCGATCCTGAGCTCGACGACCTTTTGCACGAGACCGCTGGTCGCGCCCTTGTGCCACAGCACTTGGCGCGACCGGCTCCAATAGTGCGCCTCGCCGGTCTCGATAGTGCGGGCGAGGGCCTCGGCGTTCATATAACCGACCATGAGAACGTCGCCCGAGGCCGCGTCGGTGGTGACCACGGGCATGAGCCCCTC
>JAKSBI010000358.1 GCA_022361215.1 Hyphomicrobiales bacterium
ATCGTTGCTCGAGGCCAAGAGCTTCGAGCTCTACCAGGCCAATGGCGAGCTGAAACGGATGGCCGAGGAGGTGGCCGCGCAATCGTCGCAGCTGAATGCCATTCTCGACCGGTCGCTTGCCGCCTTCCTGCTGGTCGATGCCGATGGCGCCATCATGCGGGTCAATCGCATGACGGAGGTCAGCTTCGGCGCCGATGCGCAGGCGCTGACCGGCCGTCCTGTGGCGTCCTTGTTCGCCGAGGATTGTCGCGAAGACGCAGAGGCCTTGATCCAGGCCGCGGTCACCGATCTCGCCGCTTACGCCGACGACGACAGCGAGCGCGACTTGTCGAGCGAGCTGACCGGTCTCACGGCCGACGGCCGCACCTTCCCGGTGGAGATTGGCGTCTCCCGGCTCGAACATGCCGGTCAGGTACACACGGTCTGGATCTGCCGCGACGTCACCAAGCGCCGCAAGGCCGAGGCGAAACGGCAGGCGTTGGAGCAGGAACTGCGACAGGCGCAGAAGCTGGAATCGCTCGGCACGCTCGCCAGCGGCATCGCGCACGAAATCAACACGCCGGTGCAGTTCATCAGCGACAACATCCACTTCCTGAAGGACATGATGACCGACCTCGAGCAGATCTTCGCCGCCCATGCGAAAGCGATGACGGCGTTGGATGCCGCCGGCGGTGCCGAGGTGCTGGCCGAGGTAAAGGCGGCCGAGGACGACGCCGACCTCGCGTTTCTGATGGAAGAGGCGCCGCGCTGCATCGAGCAAAGTCTCGACGGCGTTAAGCGGATCAGCAAGATCGTTGGAGCGATCAAGGAATTCGCGCATCCCGGCACCGACGAGAAGACGGCGATCGACCTGAACAAGGCGTTGAAGACCACGGCGACGGTGTGCCGGAACCAGTGGAAGTATGTCGCCGAGCTGGACTTCGAGCTGGCCGACGACCTGCCGAAGGTGATGGGCCATCCCGGCGACATCAATCAGGTGCTGCTCAACCTGATCGTCAATGCCGCGCAGGCGATTGAAGAGGTCCCGGGCGAGGCGTTGGGCAAAATCCGGATCGCGACGCGCAGCGAGGCCGACCGGGTCGTGCTGACGGTGGCCGACACCGGCTGCGGCATCCCGAAGGAAAATCTGGAGAAGATCTACGATCCTTTCTTCACCACCAAGGGGGTCGGCAAGGGCACGGGCCAGGGGCTCGCCATCACCCACAACATCGTCGTCGCTAAGCACGGCGGCGCCATCGACATCGACTCCGAGATCGGCAACGGCACCACGTTCCGGATCTCGTTGCCGATCGAGGCGGCGCGCAGTCGGGAAGCGGCCTGATGAAACCCCGCATCCTGTTCGTCGACGACGAGCGCAACGTGTTGGACGGTCTCCGGCGCATGCTGCGGTCGCATCGGCGGGATTGGGATATGCACTTTGCCGAAGGTGGCGAGCAGGCCCTGGCGATGGCCGACGAAACCGCGTTCGATGTCGTCGTGTCGGATA
>JAKSBI010000316.1 GCA_022361215.1 Hyphomicrobiales bacterium
CCCGTCGGACGGCGCTTCGCCGTCACCGGAACCGAAGTGGCCATCGGGCGCGACGGTCGCACGGTCTGCGGCTGCGTGCACGGCGCGAGCGCGTCCGTCTCGTCGTCGTGCGCGAGGTCCGGCGAGATCATCTCATAGCCCGGCGCCCCGTAGATGCCCATCGCCGCCGCCTGGATGTCCAGGCGGGCCAGCCCGATATCCCGAAGCTGATGATCGCTGAGCGCCATCAGCCGGGTGAGCGCGCGCTCGCGGCGCATGCGCCGCTCGAAAGGCTCCACCAACGCCCGGGCGATCAGGCCGATTGCGCTTGAAATCGGAGCGCCGAACACCTTAATTCCACGGTTCGGAGGCAGTTGTGAAGAGGGCTCGGCAGGAGAAAACTGTGCCGAACCGCTGCCTATACTTGTCCTCCGGAGACCTTCCTTTACGCCATTGCCCAGCAAACGTGCGAGCCGCGCGCGCACTTCGAGTGCGTGAAGACCAGCCATCTTCGTCTCCCCAGCCGGCGGTGGCCGGCCTATCGAACATGTCGGAATTGAGAACGGCGCCGCGCGGCCAGCAAGGGGGGCATAGGGAAAGGGCGATCCGAACCGCGCGGCGCCGCCGTGTGATCACAAGATGGTTATCTGGGCGCAGCATTCGCGAGGGAACGAGCGTGGTAATTTCCGTGGTCATCGTGGAAAGTTCGGCTGGGTCGGGGCCCGCAGGGCCTTGATTCCAACGAATTGACGGGCAAATGGGCGAATCCGATCGACAGGGCGCAGTGCTGACCCTCCGTCTTCTGGGCAAGATGGCGGTGCTGCGCGACGGCGAGGTCATCGCGCTGCCGCGGTCGCGCAAGACGCGCGCGCTGCTGGCCTATCTCGCCCTGGCGGCGAGACCGCTCTCCCGCGACCACCTGTGCACGGTGTTCTGGGACCTGCCCGACGACCCGAGGGGATCGCTGCGCTGGAGCCTGAGCAAGTTGCGGCGCGTCCTGGACGAGCCCGAACGGGCGCGGCTGGCCGCCGACCGCGAGCGCGTCTCGATCGAGACCGGAGCCCTCGAAATCGACGCTTTGGCGCTGCAGGCGGCCGTGGCACGGCGCGACGGCGCGCCCACCGAGACGCTGGAGCGGCTGGCCGAGGCCGGGGCTCTGCTCGAGGGCCTGACGCTCCCCAACTGCCTGGATTTCGAGACCTGGCTGGCGGAAATGCGCGAAACGGCCCGGCAAGCCCGCGTGGACGCGCTGGGCGAGCTGCTGCGCCGCCACGGCGATGCGCCGGAGCGGGCCGTCCGGTATGCGCGGCTCTGGAACGAGCTCGATCCGCTGAACCCGGAGGCCTGCACCAGGCTGATCGCGCTCCTTCTCGAGAATGGGCGGGCGCAGGAGGCGGAACAACAGGTCGAGCTCGCCCGCACGCGTCTGGCCGACGCCGGCATGTCGGTGCTGGGCCTGGACACGGCATGGTCGCGGCTGCGCGCCTCCGGGCGGGAGACGGCGGTCGAGACCGTGCCTACGCCGAGCCCCGCTCCAAGCCTGCCGGAGCTCAACCTCGACGACGAGGCCTACCCGCCGCTGCCGAGCCAGCCCTCGGTGGCCGTGCTGCCCTTCGAAACGCTGAGCGCCGCGCCGGACCGCCAGGTCTTCGCCGACGGGCTGACCCACGACATCATCTCGCGCATCTCGCGCCTGCGCTGGATGTTCGTGATCGCCCGCGGCTCCACCTTCACCTTCCGCGACCAGGCCGTGGACGTGCAGACCGTGGCCCGCCAGCTCGGCGTTCGCTATGTCGCCCAGGGCAATGTGCGCTTCGCCGGCGACCGCATCCGCGTCGACGCCGTCCTCACCGATGCCATGACCCGCAACGAGCTTTGGGCCGACCAGTTCGACCGCAAGCTCGACGACATCTTCGGCATCCAGGACGACATCTCGATCGCCATCGTCGGCGCCCTGGAGACCGAGATCGAGCGGGCGGAGCAGCAGCGCGCGCTGCGCGACGCGCCCGAAAGCCTCGACGCCTGGAGCGCCTATCACCGCGGCCTCTGGCATATGCATCAGTTCAAGCGCGCGGACTTCGATCTGGCGGAGAGCTTCTTCGCGCGCGCCATCGCGCTGGACTCGCACGCGCCGCGTCCCATCGCGGGCCTCTCCTTCGTCCACTTCCAGCGCGCCTTTCTGAAGCTCGATCCCGACTTCGAGGGCCAGATCCAGCGCGCGCTCGAGCTGGGCGAGCAGGCCATCGCGCTCGATGCCCGGGACGCCACCGGTCACTGGGCCGTGGGCCGCGCCCTCCTGATGCGGCGCGAATACGAGCAGTCGGTCGATGCGCTCAAGACCGCCATCAGGCTGAACCCGAACTACGCCAGCGCGCAGTTCTCGCTGAGCCGGTCCTATTTCGCCGAAGGCTCCAGCGAGCTCGGCATCCAGGCCTCGGACATCGCGCGCCGCCTGAGCCCATGCGACCCGCTGCGCTTCGCGATGCTCAGCGTCAAGGCCAACTGCCTGGCGCAGATGGGCCGCTACGACGAGGCCGTGGACTGGGTGGTGCGGGCCGCGCGCCAGCCCAACGCCCATCACCATATCCTGGCCATCGCCGCCTATTGCACCAGCCTGGCCGACCGCGACGACCTCGCCCGGGAGTATCTGGGACGGCTCCGGGCCGCTCAGCCCGGCTACACCGTCAGCGACTTCTTCCAAGCCTTTCCCATCAGGCAACCGGAGCATATCGAGCTGATCCGCGAAGGGTTCCGCAAAGCGGATATTGGGGCCTAGAGCATGTCATGATCATTCTGATTCGCGCCATACTCTAGCTCTTCGTTGAAGCATGTCTTTTTACCGAAACCGGTTTCCACTTTCGGGAGACATGCTTTAGCGAAAACACCATCAAACGGAATGCGGTTGATCCGAGCGCGACGGCGCGTTTTCATGGACGTCTCACCCGGAGACCGATCTCGATCAGAAGGACCTCGCACGACGATGAGGATCGAAGCCCGCGGCTGCGTCATCCGCAGCTTCCGGCCCGACGACGCGCCGTCGCTGGCGGCGAACGCCAACCACTGGGCCGTCTGGAGCCAGCTCAGGGACTCCATGCCCCATCCCTACACCGTGGAGCATGCGGCCGCGTTCATCGAGGTCATGCTGCGCCAGCACCAGGAGACGGCCTTCGCCGTCGACGTGGCCGGCCAGGCCATGGGCAGCGTCGGCATCACCTTCCAGACCGACATCAACCGCCATACGGCGGAGATCGGCTATTGGCTCGGCCGGCCCTACTGGGGCAACGGCATCGCCACCGACGCCGTCAGGACGGTGTCGGCCTGGGCCTTCGACCGCTTTCCGCTGATGCGGATCTTCGCCGTGCCCTTCGCCGATAATCCGGCCTCCTGCCGCGTGCTCGAGAAGGCCGGCTACGTCTTCGAGGGGTGCCTGCGCTCGAGTGCCGTGAAGGACGGCCGCGTCAAGGACCAGCTCGTCTTCGCTCTGCTGCCATGATCCAGGGCGGCGTCGCGCGCGCCCTCGCGGCGATGGCCCTCTCGACACTGATCTTCGCCGTCATGCACATGCTCGTACGCCACGTGTCGGCGGAGGTGCATCCCATCCAGATCGCCTTCTTCCGCAATCTTTTCGGGCTCATCGTGTTCCTGCCGTGGCTCATGCGGCAGGGGCTGGCGCCTCTCAGGACGAAACGCTTTCCGCTGCACGCGCTGCGCGGCGCCGTCAACGCCGTGGCGATGTTCGCCTTCTTTACGGGGTTGAGCCTGACGCCGCTGGCCAAGGCCACGGCGCTCGGCTTCACGGCCCCGATTTTCGCCGGCCTGCTCAGCATCGCGCTGCTCGGCGAGCGCTTCCGCCTGCGCCGCTGGAGTGCCATCGCCTGCGGCTTTGCCGGCGTGCTGGTGATTCTGCGGCCCGGGCTCATCGCCATCGACCTGGGCGCCGCCCTCGTGCTGTTCTCGTCGCTGCTCTGGGGCGCCACGATCATCGTCATCAAGGTGCTCGGACGCACCGAATCGAGCGTCACGACCACCATCTACATGAACCTGCTGCTGGCTCTGTTCTCCTTCGTGCCGGCGCTGTTCGTCTGGCGCACGCCCGGACTGGAGGCCTGGCTGTGGCTCGTCGCCATCGGCGTTCTGGGGACGCTCGCGCAGATCCTGCTGGCGCAAGCGCTCAAGGACAGCGAGCCCGGCGTGGTGATGCCGCTGGACTTTCTGAGGCTGATCTGGGCCTCGGCCCTGGGCTTCCTGGTGTTTGCCGAGGTGCCCGAGCTCTTCGTCTGGATCGGCGGCGCCGTCATCTTCGCCAGCAGCACCTACCTCGCCTATCGCGAGGCCAAGGCCGGTGTCCGGCGCCCCAAGACCGGGCATTTATGACCTGTGCTACGTCGCCGTCGCGTCCGGCGGCACACGCCCCGGGCGCGGATCGATGGGGATCTCGCGATCGAGCCCGGTCAGCCCCTCGAACAGGGCCGCGGCCTGCAGGATGCCCGCCTCGTCGCGCGGCCGGCCGGCGATCTGCAAGCCGACCGGGCGTTCGTATTGATCGAAACCGCAAGGCACGGACACGGCCGGGCAAGCCGTCAGGGTGATCGCCGCCGTGATCATCGACGCCCCCAGATAGTGCTCCAGCCTGACCCCGTCGATCGTCGTCGGATGACGCAGCTCGACGTCGAAGGCCGGCGTCGAGGCCCCCGGCGAGATCAAAAGGTCGTAGGTCTGGAAGAAGACGGCGAAGCGCCGATAGAGGGCGGCGCGCTCGCGCTCGGCCCAGGCCAGCCGGCTCGGCGTCTGCTCCAGGCCCCGCTCCGTGTTCCAGATGATATCCGGCTTGATCAGGTCGCGATGGGATTCCAGTTGCAGCTCCCTGTCGATGACGAACTGCTGGGAGCGGAGCGTCAGAAAGACGTCGTCGATCGGACCGAGATCGGGCGCCGCCTGCTCGACGATACAGCCGAGCTCCTCGAAACGGCGGACGGCCGCGGCGCAGATCTCGCGCGTCTCGCTGTCCACCGGCACCTTGCCGCCGAAATCGGGGGTGAACGCGATCCGCTTGGGCGCGACCGGATGGGCCACGCTCTCGGCAAAGGGCACGGCCGGCGCGTCGAAGGTCAGCGGATCGTGCGCACAGAGGCCGCTCATCGCGTCGAGAAACAGCGCCAGATCGGGAACGCTGCGCGCCATTGGCCCCTGCACGGAGAGCGGCGAGAACATCGTTTTCACGGTGCCGCGCGTGACGCGGCCGGGCGAGGGCCTGAGCCCGACCACCGCGCAGTAGGTCGCCGGCCGGCGCAAGCTGCCGCCATGGTCCGAGCCGTGGGCCAGC
>JAKSBI010000691.1 GCA_022361215.1 Hyphomicrobiales bacterium
CCGGGATCGCGCTCGACGGCTGCGACATGACGGCGGCCTCGGCCGAGAACTGGCACGCCCGCGTGAAGCTGATCTCGAGCGATCTGCCGCTCCTGAAGAGCAGCCTCTCGCGCAACGTCCGCTACGGCAATCCGGGCCTCGACGACGATCAGGTGCGCGAGGTCCTGACGCTGTGCGGCGTCGACCCGGACGACGACATCTTCATCAAAGGCCTGAAATCCCGGCTGGAGGAAGGCGGGCGCAACCTGCCCTCCGGCTTGCGCAGCCGTATCGCCCTGGCCAGGGCCATGGCCGCCGCGCCGGGCCTGCTCATGATCGACGACGTCGCCTTCCTGGTCGACGACGCCTGCAAGGCCGCGCTCCGGAACGTGGTGGCCGAGAAAGCGGTCAGCGTGATCGTCGCCGCGCCGGGGCAGTCGCGGGTCCTCCCATGGGATCAGGTCTGGCACCTGCGCCGCGGCCGGCTGCTCACGCTGAGGAGCGGCGGCCTGCTGCCGGAGCCAGGCCCGAGACCACTCGAAAGGAACGGAAATCATGTCTGAGCTCGTGTTGGCAAGTCACGCGCCCATATCCATTTTCCCGCAAATCCGAACGGCCCCGAAATTCACCGTGGTCACCGGCGCCTTCGACGCCGAGCCGCGGTCCAGGACGGCCCGGGACCGCACCCGTCCGCAGGTGCTCGAGGAGCGCGCCTTCGGCAGGCTGACGGTGCTCGATGTCGCGCTCGCCGGCGCGTCGGCCGGTCCGAACGTCAAGACCCTGGTCTATCAGCCCGGCGCCTTCACGCCCGACATGCCCGTGGTCATGGTGATGCACGGCATCACGCGCAACGCCTGGACCTATCTGGAGGCCTGGGTCGGCATGGCCGAGCGCTATGGCTGCGTGCTGGTCATCCCGGAGTTCCCGCGCAGCGGCTGGCCCACGGCCCGGGCGTACAACCTGGGCAACGTGCGCACCCGGAAGGGCCAGGATCGCCCGCGGGAGAACTGGAGCTTCACGGCCGTGGAGACCGTCTTCGACGCGGTGCGCGACCATCTCGGCTTGCAGGCCGCGGGCTATCATCTCTACGGCCACTCCGCCGGCGCGCAGTTCGTGCACCGGTTCCTGCTGCACACCGGCGGCCCCCGGGTGGTGCGGGCTGCGGCCGCCAATGCCGGCTGGTACATGCTGCCCGACCGGCGCATCCCCTACCCTTACGGCATGGCGGACCTGGCCGTCGACGGCGATACGCTGAAATCCGCGCTGGAGACGCCGCTCATCGTCCTGCTGGGCGAGAAGGACAACGACAGCGCGTCGCCCAACCTGCGCCGCACCCGCAAGGCCGAGGCCCAGGGGCCGCATCGGCTGGCCCGCGGCCTGCACTTCATCGAGGTCGCCACGGCCGTCGCCTTCGAGTGGGACTGCCGGCTCAGATGGCGCTCCAAGGTGGTGCCCAACACCGGGCACAGCGACCGCGCCATGGCGCCCTATGCCTGCGCCGCGCTGCTGGGCAAGCGCGGCCGGCGGCGGCGGTAGCGCCTGACAGGTCTGCTCGGCGAAAGCGCCGCAATGACGGTTGGAATCGACGCCGGTGAAACGTTCCGGCATTTCCTATACACCACCCCTGAGACGTCATTGCCCGGCTTGACCGGGCAATCCAGTATCCTCATGACTTTGTGGGGTTTTCTGCCGTGCCACACCCTCCCACGACCGTGGATGCTGGGTCTTCCGGTCAAGCCGGAAGACGACGGCTGTAGGGGTGTCCGCGCCGCGTCAGACAGCAAAGACGCTCAAAGGAACAAAGGCTTACACAGACAGCGCCATTCCAAGCCGGACAGCAGTGGGGCAAGCCCGGCGATAACGAAGAGTGGTGTCATTTACTTGGAAGCCGAACACCTTGACGGTTTCGGCAGATGTGCCGCGCGAAATGGCGGCAAACGCCCCTTCGCTCCGGTGCGAGATAGGGCAATCGCAGCGCCGGCGGACGCCGAGCGTGCCCCTCACCCCCCTCAGCGCCAGCCCTTACGGATCGCGCTCTCCTCCTGATCGAGATCCAGCGGCTCGCCGGCGCTCATCTCGCTCATCAGGGCTTGCAGCCGCTCGATGCCGCCGCCGGAGGCGGGGCGGATGACGCTCTCGGTGGGCTGGGCCGTGTGGATCTCGATCGACCAGCGGTCCTTGGCCGTGCGGCAGGCAATGCCGATGGCGCTGGCCTCCGGCGTGCCGGCGACGGCGTATTCGCGGCAGAAGCGGCCCGTCTTGTCCTTGAAGGTCAGCACCGGCACGACGGTGCCTTCGCCGTTCGAGCCGACCACCCAGCTCTTGGAGCTGCCGCTGGCGACGCCCTCGAGCGCATCCTGGAGGGCGCCGCGCGCCCACAGGTGATTGTCCTCGATGCCGAGCAGCGCATAGCGGTCGGCGGAGGGTCCGGACGGCCGATCCTGAAGCCAGAGCCCCATCGAGAGCCCGATGGCGAAGACGCCGGCCGCCGCGGCCGCCGACGCCCATCCGGGCTGCGGCATGGCGAGATCGGCCAGGCTCGCCCTCAGGCGGTCCGACAGTCGCTCCAGCAGGCCGGGCTCGCGCTCGCGCAGCTCGGCGCCACGCACGAGCTCGAGAAGGTGCGCCGGCACCGGCTCGTTCAGCGGCTGGGCATAGAGATCGCCGAGCCCGCGCCCGGTCCTCTCGAACGCCTGCAGGCGGTCGCGCAGGGACGGGTCGCGCTCCAGCGCCTGTTCCACGCGCCGGCACTCGCCGGCATCGAGCTCGCCGTCGACGAATGCCATCAGGGTCTCATCCGTCGGGGCTGCGCTCATGTCTCTGTCATTCGTCTGTTTCGCCATGGAGCTTTCCGTGAAGCGCCCGCCGCGCCCGCGACAGGCGGCTCATAACAGTGCCAATCGGTACCCCGGTGACCTCGGCCGCTTCCCGGTACGACATCCCGTCGATGCAGACCAAGCTCACCACCATCTGTTGCTCCGCCGGCAACTCCGCAATGCCTGCGCTGACCGCCTGCAAGGCAAGCCGGTCCTCCGCCGGGTTCTGCGCCGTCCTGGTCTCGTCGGGCTGCAGAAGCATCGTGCGTTTCGCGTCACTGCGCACCTTGGCGGCGCGAACCTTGTCGATCCAAAGGTTCTGAGCAATTCGATACATCCAACTGTCTAGCCGCGTGCCAGGCTGCCATTGATGGGCGCGGTCGAGCGCCCTCAGACAGGCGTCCTGGACGAGGTCGTCACCATCAGCCAGGTTGCCGGTCAGCGCATAGGCAAACCGTCGGAGGCGCGGGAGAAACGCGACGATCTCCTCGCGGATATCACTCGTCAAATTTGCCCCTCCTGGCTATGGAAGAAGAACGCCCGAGAAACGTTCTTATTCCAACGGCGTTCGGAATTCATGGAGATTTCCTCTCCCTGACCATGGAGTATGAACGGTGAAGTCGCGAAGTGGAACGGAACTGGCCCGGCTGGCTGCAGCGTTGCTCCTGACGCTCGGCGGCGCGTCCGCCGGGGCCGCGGAAACCGGCAGCGCCAGGCAGGCGATCGATCTGGCCGCGGATTATCTGGTTCGGGTGCAAACCGACAGGGGGTTCTTCCTCTACGACGTCAATTTCGAGACAGGCAAGCCCTCGGGAAAATCCAGCATCGTGCGCCAGGCGGGCACGGCCTTCTCGCTTGCCGAGTATCTCGCCATCAACCGGTCCGCGCCGGTGAAACGGTCGGTGCGCAACGCGCTGGAGGCGCTCTGGGGGCGGTCGGTGACCTACAGGGCGCGCAGGCAGCAGCTCGTGAGCGGCAGTCGCAGCGTGAGCAAGGCCCGCACCGGCGCAACGGCGCTGGCGCTGCTGACCGAGACGCTCTACTACCGCGCCACCGGCGACGGCCGCTTCGAAACCGCACGCGCCGCCTGGCTCAACGGGCTTCTCGCCCTGCGGCTAAGGGGCCGCGGCTTCCGGAAGACGGCTTTCTCGAAGCAGGAATCGCCTTACTTCAACGGCGAGGCCTGGCTCGCGCTGGCGCACTATTACGAGACCTTCCGCGACCCGAAGGTCAGTACCGTGCTCAAGAGCCTCGACGGCTATCTGCTGAAGAGATACGGCCGCAAGCCCGAGATCGGCTTCTACCATTGGGGCATGATGGCGGCGGCCATCCGCTATCGGGTGACCCGCGACCTGCGCTTCCTCACCTTCATCGAGGATCAGACCCGGCACTATCTGGAGGAGCTCCGGCCCGTGGTGAAGCCGAAGCCCAACACCTGCTATGCGCTGGAAGGGCTGCTGACGGCCTCGCAGGTGCTCACCGACCGCTGGGCCGGGTCCGAGATCCTGCCCACGCTCTCCGACCGTCTGAAGGCGGAGGTCGAGAAGAACCTGAGCTTCCAGCTCCTGGACGTGACGGGTCTCAAGCCGCTGCCCGCGGGCCGGTCCGGCGAGCCCGTCGACATGACCAGGTTCCGCGGCCTCTTCTTCGCCCGCTCCGACAGAAAGTACTCCCGCGTGGACCACACCCAGCACTGCCTCTCGGCGTTCGTGAGACTCAGCGCCATAGAGGCCGCCAGCGCCCGGCCCTGACCGGATGCGTGGTACGAGGCCGCTGCTGACCGGCTGAACGGCTATTCCCCTCCCCTAGACGGGGAGGGGCTAGGGCCTGTTGAGATTCACGTTTTGGACCCGAGAGATCGGCGCCATCGCGGCCCACCCTTCTCCGTCATTCCCGCGAAAGCGCACAGCAAACAAGAGAGGCGGTGCAGCAGGACGACCGGAGCGCTTGCGTGCTCCGCCATCGCCGAGACATCCCCCCACCCGGCCCTTCGGGCCACCCTTCCCGCCACGGGGGAGGGTTGAGAGCCACCGGTACCGTGTGCGCCTCACGCTCCATCCCGGAATCTCAGCGCCCCCTCCGATGAACCGCGCATGAATGCGGGCCTCAGCCTGCATTCATGGCCCGTGGCCTATCCTGGCAACGGGATCGGCAAGACGCGCCAAGGGGCGCATCGGAACTCGGGGAGGTCCGAGCATGACGTGGTTTCCGGCCATGAGACTGGCGCCTTCTGCAAAGGCGGCACCCCTCTCTCCCGTGGATGCGAGCGAATGCAAGGCCCGACTGAACCTCTCGGCCCAGAGAGGCGACGAAACGCTTAGAGCCTGTCGCAATCATTCTGAGGCGCGCCATTGCTCTCGCTCTTTGTTGAAGCGTGTCTTTTGTCCCGAAACCGGTCCCCACTTTCGGGAGACATGCTTTAGGCGCCGACCGGGCGGCCCCGATGACCCTATCTGCACCGCCGGGGGCGGAGCGGCCCTGCTCGCGTCGCGGCGGATCGAAACACGGAGGCTGTAATGCTCAAGCGTATTGCTTTCGCCCTTCTGGCGCTGGCGGCCCTGGTCGGCACGTCCGCCGGGGCCTCGGCCGAGGGCCGGTTCGCCCTTGTCCTCGGCAACTCGAAATATCAGACCGTGCCGGCCCTGCCCAATCCGGTCCGGGACGCGGAAGCGGTGACCGACCTGCTCTCGACCGCCGGCTTCGAGGTCAGCCTGGCGCTCGACTTCGGCCGGTCCGACATGCACCGCGCGGTGCGCGACTTCGCCACCAAGGTCGCCGAGAAGGGCAAGGATACGGTCGTCCTGGTCTACTTCGCGGGACATGGGCTGCAGATCAACGGCGAGAACTACCTGCTGCCGGTCGATGCCAAGATCGAGCGCCAATCGGACGTGGCGCTCGAAGCGCTCAGGCTCGCCGACGTCATGAACATGCTCGACACCATCCCGTCGAAGACCCGCATCGTCATCCTGGACGCCTGCCGCAACAACCCGTTCGAGAACATCGAGGACAAGACCGGCCGCGGGCTCGCCATCGTCAACGCGCCGGCCGGCACCGTGGTCGCCTACTCGACCTCCCCCGGCACCCAGGCCGAGGACGGCAGCGGCACCAACAGCCCGTTCACGTCGGCGCTCGTCGATGCCGCCACGGAGAAGGGCGCGGCCCTCGAGACCGTGTTCCAGAACGTGCGCCTCGCCGTGCACAAGGCCACCGACGGCCGCCAGACGCCCTGGGAGGTGACGGCGCTGACCGAGCCCTTCGCGTTCTTCCCCGGCAAGGGCGGCGACAAGGCCGAGGAGCCGAAGCCGGAAAAGCCCGAAGCGGTCTGGCGCGAGGAGCTGAGGTCCTATTCACCCAAGCAGGCCTATGACGTGGCGGTGCGGGAAGACAACGTGATCGTCTACCAGATCTTCGTCAGTCTCTATCCGGAGGCGGCCTTCGCCCGCAAGCTGCGGCTGATCATCGAGCGCCGCCTGGAGATGCTGGCCTGGTTCGACGCCATGACCCTGAACTCGGCCGCCGCCTTCGAGGCGTTCCTGGCCCGCTACCCGAAAAGCGATCTCGCCAAGACCGCGCAGCGGCTGCTGAAGCGGGCGCGCAGGCGCGCCCTGATGGCCAGCACCTCGCCCGGCGCGCTCGGCCTCACGCCGAAGCCCGAGATCAGGACCGTGGTCCGGGAGGTGCGCGTACCGGTCGAGAAGGAGGTGATCAGGCGCGTCGAGGTGCCCGTCGTCAAGGAGGTGGTCAAGATCAAGGAGGTCCGCGTGCCCGTCGTCAAGATCAAGGAGGTGATCAAGCGCGTCGAGGTGCCGGGGCCGGTTCGCATCAAAGAGGTGGTCAAGACGGTGCGCGTGCCGGGTCCGGTCCGGACCAAGATCGTCCGCGTGCCGGGGCCGGTGCGCGTACGGACCAAGACGATCAGGGTGCCGGTCCGCGTGCCCTGTAACTGCGGCCGCCGCACGGGCCAGAACAGCCGGAGCCCGTCGCTGAACCTGCGCATAAACCCGCGCCTGAGCTTCGGGGGCTCGAACCGCGTGCAGCGCGTCCCCTCGCTCGGAGGCCGGTTCCAGTCGCAGGGTCGCAGGCTGCGGTAGCCGGCGACAGCGCGCCGACGCCGCACCCATTGCATGCGTTGAGGAGGGCCCGGGCCATGGCGTGGCGGTTCGGGCCCTTTCCGTGTCCGCACCTGCGACCGATGATCGCCCTCTTCCCGCGATAGCGGCGTCCGACTTGTTTTCGCCAATTGCCAACACTAGAGCGCCGGCTCCGGGACATCGATGCCCGTGAGAAACCCGCGGAGGATCGTATGTCGTTCTTGAACAGAGTCGCGCAGTCTCTGCGCGCCCTACTGGCCGTATCTGCCGTTGCGGTCGCCATGGCGGCGACGGACGGCCTCAGGGCCGAGGAGATCGTCCAGCGCCCGGACCTGGACGCTGTCTTCCGTGACGCGGGTGTTGCGGGAACCTTCGTGCTCTTCGACGTCGCGGCCGACCGCCTGATCGTCGTCAACGGCGAACGCGCGAGCCGGCGCGACATCCCGGCCTCGACCTTCAAGATCGCCAACAGCCTGATCGTGCTCGAAACCGGTGTCGTGTCGGACGAGTACGAGATCGTGCCCTATGGCGGCAAGCCGCAGCCGATCAAGGCCTGGGAGAAGGACATGGGGCTTCGCGAGGCCATCGCCGTCTCGAACGTGCCCATCTATCAGGCGCTGGCGCGACAGGTCGGCCTGAAGAGCTACACCGCTTGGCTCGGCCGGTTGGGCTATGGGAACGGGCAAGTCGGCGAGAACGTCGAGACCTTCTGGCTCCGGGGACCGCTCCGCATCAGCGCGGTCGAGCAGGTCAAGTTCCTGGCGCGCCTCGCCCGCAAGCAACTGCCGATGTCGACGCGCGCGCAGGACATCGTGCGCGACATCCTGTTGCTCTTCAAGACCGAGGGTGGACCGGCCATCTTCGCCAAGACCGGATGGAGCGTATCGAGCACGCCGCA
>JAKSBI010000231.1 GCA_022361215.1 Hyphomicrobiales bacterium
AGTCAGGTTGCCGTTCAGGATCAGTCCGTCGATCTCCTGCAGCGAGGCGGCATCGGGCGTCTGCTTGGCATAGCCGACGCCGATCTCGCCGGTGATCTTGCCGCCGATCTCCAGCGACACGCCGGCCAGCACCTCGTAGCCTTCGGAATCGCGGCTGACGCCCCCCGCGGGCACCGGGTTGGTGAACTCGATCTCGTTGACGCTGCCCTCCACGAAAACGCCGACGCCCGGCTTGAACTCGCGGGCGATGCGCGCGGTCAGCTCGCGCTCGGTGTTGTCGCGCTGGGCGTTGTCGAAGGTGCCGCCGCCCGCGAGCGCCACGTCCTCGAACTCCTCCTCGACGATCTCGCCGCGCAGGCTGAGCGTGACGCGGTTGATGCGGTGGTTGACCTGGAGCGCGGCGCTTCGCGTCTCCTCGTCCGGCGCCTCGGCAGCCGCATCGGGCACGTTGATGGAGCCGCGGCTCTCCTGCTCGATCTCGAAGGCGACCTCGCCCTCGATATTGGTGCGGCGCGAGACGTCGAGGCGCCCGCGCAGCGCGGCGTCGATATTGTCCTCGTCTTCCGAGGAAAACTCCTCGTGGCGCACCAGCTCGGCATTGGCCTCGCCGGAGAGCGAGTGGCGCGACCAGTTGGAGCGGAAGCCGATACCCGGCTGCATCACCAGGGCGCGGTCGGACCGCCGGTTGTCGGACGATTCGAAGACATTGTCGGTGAACAGCGCCCCCACCTCGACCTGCGGAAACAGCAGAAAGCTCCCCACGCGCACGCCGAGCGGGTCGTAGGGTCCGATCTCGGGCTCCCGGAGGGCGTCCGGGTCCTCTTCGAGCGGATCGACCGGCTCGGCACGGGCGGCGCGGTCCTCCTCCCGCTCCGCGGTCTCGTCCCGCTCCCGGTCGCCTTCGCCCTCGGCGTCCGCCGCCCGCTCCTCGTCGTCGCCGTCGGCGCCTTCGTCCCGGTCCCGGGTGCCGGCGAGCGCGTCGTCCTGGCTGCGCTCGCGGGCGCGCTCGCCTTCGCTCGGGTCGCTGGAGCGCGGCTCCACCGAGCGGCGCAGCTCGATTCGGCGGTCCCGCTCCCGCTCGCGGCCGGTCTCCTGACCCAGCGCAGGCACGCCGAAGCCCACGGCAAGGCCGCCCGCCAGCAGAGCGGCGGCGGTTGCGCGGAGCGGTCTCATGGATAGCGGCACGGGCGCAGCCCACCTTGCAACGACGATTCGACGCATGCCGGAACGGGCCCCGGCGCGCGGAGGTCGTTGGAAGGTAATGGGACACCGGTTAAAGAGCCGTTTACCATAAACCCGTGCAGGAACCGTCCGTGGGGGCGGACAAGGCCGAAGAATTCCGCTAGGTTCCAGCACCCGAGTCGAGCCGGGAGTAAACGAGTCTCATGTCCCTGCCTCTGAAAGCCGCGCCTGCCCGTGCGGACGACCCCGACCGCCCGCTGATCGAAGCGGCGCGGCGCACCCTCGATCTGGAGATCCAGGGGCTGAGCGCCCTGGCAGCGGCCCTCGACGACGGCCTGTCGAGCGGCTTCATCGAGGCCGTGCGCATCGTCCGGGCCTCGACGGGCCGGGTGATCGTCACCGGCATGGGCAAGAGCGGCTATGTGGGCCAGAAAACGGCCGCCACCTTCGCCTCCACCGGCACGCCCGCCTATTTCGTCCACCCCAGCGAAGCCAGCCACGGCGACCTCGGCATGATCACGCGGGACGACGTGGTGCTGGCCTTCTCCTGGTCGGGAGAGACGCTGGAGCTCGGCAACATCATCACCTATTCGCGGCGCTTCGCCGTGCCGCTGATCGCCGTGACGTCGCGCCCGGACAGCGCCCTCGGCAAGGCCGCCGAGGTGACGCTGACCCTGCCGCCGGCCAAGGAGGCCTGCCCGCACGGGCTGGCGCCGACCACGTCGACCGTCATGCAGCTCGCCCTCGGCGACTGCCTGGCCATCGCGCTCCTGGAGAGCAAGGGCTTTACGGCCAAGGATTTCAAGACCTTCCATCCGGGCGGCCAGCTCGGCGCCAATCTCAGGCTGGTCGGCGACGTCATGCACAAGGGCGAACGGCTGCCGCTGGCCGATGCGGACGCCGCCATGAGCGAGGCGCTGGTCACCATGACGGAGAAGAGCTTCGGCTGCCTGGGGATCACGGGCCCCGACGGGCGGCTGATCGGGGTCATCACCGACGGCGACCTCAGGCGGAACATGGGCGCCGCGCTCCTGTCGGCGCGCACCGGCGACATCATGACCCGGAACCCGAAGACCATCGCCCCCGACGTGCTGGCCAGCGCGGCGCTGGAGGTAATCAACTCGTCCAGCATCACGGCGCTGTTCGTCGTGGAGAGCGGCAAGCCCGTCGGCATCGTACACGTGCACGACCTGCTCCGCGCGGGGGTCGCCTAGAGCTGACACACTGTCGCC
>JAKSBI010000439.1 GCA_022361215.1 Hyphomicrobiales bacterium
CTCGATGAGCGCGTGATCCTCGGGCGTCGTCACCCCGTCGAGCGCGCCCGAGAGCGCCAGCGTTGGACAGGCGACGCCAGCGAGCCGCGGCACGCTGTCGGGCCGATGGATGATGGCCTCCTGCTGGTTGCGAAAGCCGGCAACCCCAATGTCCTGCGCCATCGTTCGCATCGCATCGAGCAGCGACTGATCGGACAGGCGCGCCGGCGGCAGGTATCTCGGCGTGAGCACCTCCAGCGCGACCCGCTCGAACGCCGCAGTCCCAGTCTCCGCCTCGGCCACAAGCGCGCGGCGCGCCTCGCCCCCACCCTCCGGTTCGGCCTGCGGCCGCGTCGAAAGCAGCGCCAGACGGGAGACGCGTTCCGGCACGCGCGTCGCAAGCTCCTGGGCCAGATACCCGCCGGCCGAGAAGCCCGCCAGCATGAAGCGGTCGGGCGCCGCGTCCAGCAGCGCGTCGGCGGCCGCGTCGAAACGGTCGTGGTCGTGATAGAGGAAGTCGCGGACTTCGAAATGCTCCTCGAGGGCGGCGCGCTGGCCGTGCCACAGACGTGGCGAACAGAGCAGCCCCGGAACGAGGTAGAGAACGGGCTTGACGGTCATGGATCCCCCTGTCTCGGCGACATCGGTCCTGCGGGCCGACGGCTAGCTACCGCCGAACCCATCATGCAGGCAACCCGTTTACGCTTGCCGCAGCGCCTCGACCTCGCCGTGAACAACCCGCCACGCATGGGAGCGACCATGCTACGAGCACGACCGAAGCATGGGGGCCTTCACTGTGGTATGGGAAGGCCTGAGGGACCCGCCACCCAACCGAACCGAGGGGCTGCCAATCGTGATCGACATCGTTTCGTCGCCGCAGATGATCGTCGTCGTCGCGGTGGCGTTCCTCGTTGCCGGCGCCGTCAAGGGCGTGGTCGGCCTTGGATTGCCGACGGTCTCGCTGGCGCTGCTGACCGTCGCGCTCGGTCTCAAGGAAGCCATGGCGCTGATGCTGATCCCGTCGCTTGTGACGAATATCTGGCAAGGGCTCGCGGGCGGCGCACTGGCGGACATCATGCGCAGGCTGTGGTCGCTCTTCCTGTTCGGCTGCGTGGCCATCTGGTTCGGCACCGGTTTGTTGGCGACGGCGGACACCGGGGCGCTCTCCGCGCTGCTCGGCCTGTTGCTCTGCGTTTATTCGGCGATCAGCCTGATGACGCCGCAAGTGCCGCCACCCGGGCGCTGGGAAACCGTACTGACGCCGGCGACGGGGGCCGCCACCGGTTTTCTCTGCGGGCTCACCGGCTCTTTCGTCGTGCCGGGGGTGCTCTATCTCCAGGCGCTGGGGCTGCCCCGCGACGTGCTGGTGCAGGCCATGGGCGTCGCCTTCACCATCTCGACCGCGGCGCTGGCGGTGGCACTCGGCGGCCACGGCCTGCTGCCCGTCGAGCTCGGCGTGGTCTCGGCCGCGGCCCTGGTTCCAGCGGCCGCCGGAATGGTGCTCGGCCAATGGATCCGCCATCGCATTCCCGAGCAGCGTTTCCGCACCGTCTTCTTCTGCGCCCTGCTGGCGCTCGGGGCCTATCTCTTCCTGAGGGTGCTCGTCTAACCCGCGCCGCCCGCCGGGCTGCCTTCACCCGAACTCGTCTGCCCGTCGCCTGACGCCTTACCCTCCCTGCCCAGGGCATAGCTCCGGTCCTCGTCGCGGAAGGGCTGGGTCAACATGCGGTCCAGGCGAAGCTCGCCCGGGTCGCGGAACTGCTCGATGCCGATGGTCATGCCCGTGTGGCCCGCCGCCGGCTGGTCCCGATAGGTGCCGAACAGCCGGTCCCACCAGGGAAGGTTGAAGCCGAAATTGCTGTTGGTCTCGCGCACGACCACGGAGTGATGCACGCGATGCATGTCGGGCGTCACGACGACCCAGCGCAAGACCCGGTCGAGCCGCAACGGCAAGCGCACGTTGGAATGGTTGAACAGCGCCGTCGCGCTGAGCAGAAC
>JAKSBI010000017.1 GCA_022361215.1 Hyphomicrobiales bacterium
CTTCATTCCATACATGACGCGCCGGCGCTCCGGCCCCTCGGGGCATGCCTCTGATCGAGCGCGCGCGTGGCAATGCTGTAGCTCGGAAAACTGGCGGCGTTTCCTACAGCACTTTCATGCCTTTGTCGATGGCTGTTTGGCCGCGTCGGTTGCTTTATCGAAACTTCGCCCCTGGTCAATGTGTCAGCCGCCAAAAAACTTGAGCTTCATCGCCCTGCGTGCCTGCTATGAACCACGATGGACTCCGCACAATTCGAACCATGTGCGTTGTTCATTTCGAAATTACAGCCCTATCAACACCTGCGACAGCTGTGCCCTTCCTGATTGTCTCAGTCTACGTATGCATATCTCATGGACTTGCCGCAATAAATTGTCTGTCGTACTATGAAGCTGTATTTTGCATTTTGATTCATGTTGTGAAACGCGATGTTGGATAGATTATATGGGTTCATCGAAAATCTGACAGGCAGCATGCCTGCTTGGGTCCGCATCGTATTGATTTTCTTTAATATATTCTTGATCGCTTGGATCCTTATATCCCCTCGCCTTTTAGTCGGTCATATGGTTGCGCGAACTGATGATGGGCGCTGGATGCCAGTTCGTGGTCTTGAAATGCATATAATGCTTCTTGGCCGAGTTCATAAATTCAAGACGAATGAGGATGGATATTGGTTTTTGCCACTAGCTTCTGCGTTTCCCAATAAGCTGGATATTCTCGTGCGTGACCCTGACCTCGACGGATACAGAAATTTTCAGGTCGATACCAGTGATATATGGGTGCATGATGTAATTAGAGTGGAGAAAATTGACGACGATCCATATTTCAGAGTTGGCACATCATTAGCTGGACTTTCTGCACACGAGAGTCACACCACACGCCTTAGCTATCATTATGTACTATTTGACAAGGCACATGCTAGAAACCAATTTAAATTGGCAATTGCTGAACCACCAAAAGAAACTGGATCGGAGGACATCATAATATCGATAATCGCAAAAATCCTCAATAAATCAACCCGCGACATAGAACCGGAAAGTAATTTATATACAGACTTGAATGCAAGATATTTAGATATAATAGGAATAATTTTGAATATCGAGAGCGAATTTAAAATTTCTATACCCGATGAACATTGGAAGAATTTTCGAACCGTTCAGGACATAAGAGTGTACGTAAAGCGATGGAAATTTCTAACTGGATCTAGCAACATTCCTTCAAACTCCAATATTCTGAATAATTTTTCCAAGAAATTTTTAAATCTACCTGTGGAGAGATGCCTTACACATCCCGATAAATGCAAATAAAATATATTTGCGTTATCTGCATATGATGCCTGCTATTGTTCCACAAATTTGCTGCCATTAGCCCTTCTTCCGCCGCTCCCAGAGGTCGGGGCGGCGCTCGCGGGTGAGGCGCTCGGCCTCCGCGCGGCGCCAGTCGGCGATGCGGCCGTGGTCGCCGGAGAGCAGCACCTCGGGGATGGCCCGGCCCTCCCAGTCGCGCGGGCGGGTGTAGTGCGGATACTCCAGCAGGCCCTGCTCGAAGCTCTCTTCCCGGAGCGACCCGGCATCGCCGACCACGCCCGGCAGCAGGCGCACGACGGCGTCGATCAGCACCATGGCGGCGATCTCGCCGCCGGAGAGCACATAGTCCCCGATGGAGACCTCCTCCACGTCGCGGGCCTCCAGCACGCGCTCGTCCACGCCCTCGAAACGCCCGCAGAGCACGGTGACGCCCGGCCCTTCGGCCAGCGCGCGCACGCGGGCCTGGGTCAACGGCGTCCCGCGCGGCGAGAGATAGATCGTGGGGACGCCGGCCAGGCGCTCGGCGGCATGGTCCAGCGCGGCGCCGAGGATGTCGGCGCGCATCACCATGCCCGGACCGCCGCCCGCGGGCGTGTCGTCGACCGAGCGATGCACGTCCGTCGCGAAGTCCCGGATGTCGATGGCCGCGAGCGACCAGCGCCCTTCCACCAGCGCGCGGCCGGACAGGCTCGCGGCCAGGGGCCCCGGGAACAGCTCGGGCAGGATGGTCAGGACCTGAGCCCGCCAGGTCTCGGCGTCAGTGGTCACGCGCCTCTCCCTTTGCCGCTCAGTCGATGAGGCCTTCCGGCGGGTCGACCAGCACCCAGCCGGCCTCCGGGTCGACGTCGGGCACGACCTCGGCCGTGAACGGCAGCAGCACCGTCGGCCCCCCGGTCGCGGGCCGGATCTCCAGCAGGTCGCCGGCGCCGTAGTTCTGCACGGCGACGATGGTGCCGAACGCGGCGCCGCCGGTATCCAGCGCCACCAGGCCGATCAGGTCCGCATGGTACCAGACGCCCTCCTCGGTCCGCTCGGGCAGCCGGTCGCGGTCGACGAAGAGCTTGACGCCTTTCAGCGCCTCCGCCTGGTTGCGGTCCGTGACGCCGTCGAGCCGCGCGACCACGCCGCCCTTGGTCGTGCGCAGCGACAGGATCTCGAAGCGGCGCGTGCCGGCCTCGTCCTGCAGCGGCCCGTAGGTAGCGACGTCCTCCGGGTGTTGCGTGAAAGGCTTGATCCGCACCTCGCCCTTGATGCCGTGGGCGGACGAGACCTGGCCAAGACACACGCGATCCCGGTCATCGCCTGCCATGGCCGCGACGGGGCGGGGCCGCTATGAGGCGGCCTCGTCCTTCTTGTCGTCGTCGCCGGCCTCAGCCTCTTCGGCAGGAGCCTCTTCCGCAGGAGCTTCCTCGGCGGGCGCTTCGGCTTCCGCCGCCTTCGCGGCCGCGGCCTCCTCGGCGGCCTTCTCCTCGGCCTCCTTGCGCGCCTCCTCGCGGTCCTGGCGCTTCTGGCCCCACTGGGCTTTGAGCGGGTTGTTCCTGGGCTCGCGCTTCAGGATGCCGGCAGTGTCGAGGAACCGGTGCACACGGTCGGTCGGGCGCGCGCCCACCGAGAGCCAGTGCTGGATGCGCTCCTCCTTGAGGGTGATGCGCTCGGCGTGGTCCTTCGGCAACAGCGGGTTGTAGGTGCCGACCCGCTCGATGAAGCGGCCGTCGCGCGGGCTGCGCGAGTCCGCGATCACGATCCGGTAGTAGGGGCGCTTCTTCGCCCCGCCCCGCGCGAGTCTGATCTTCAACGACATGTCTGGTGTCCTTTCCGGTAGTCGAATTCCAAATCTCGGAGTTATTTCTTCTTGCCCTTGGGAAGGCCCGGCAAGCCGGGCAGGCCGGGCGGCAGACCGCCGCCGACGCCGGGCAGGCCACCGGGCAAGGCGCCTGGCGGCAGCCCCGGCAGGGCGCCCGAAGGCGGCATGGCGTCCGGCGGAATCTCGGGCATACCGCCGCCGAAGAGCGCGCCGAGCCCGCCACGCTGCTTGCCCAGCTTCTTCATCATGTCCGCCATCTGGCGGTGCATCTTCAGCAGCTTGTTGATGTCCTGCACCGAGGTGCCGGAGCCGGCGGCGATGCGGCGCTTGCGCGAGGCGTTGAGCAGCTTCGGCACGCGCCGCTCCTTCGGCGTCATGGAGGTGATGATCGCCTGCTGGCGCTTGATCACGGTGTCGTCGAGATCGGCGGAATCGAGCTGCTTCTTCATCTTCTTGATGCCGGGGAGCATGGACAGCACGCCCGACATGCCGCCGATGTTCTGCATCTGCTTGAGCTGCTCGCCCAGGTCCTCAAGGTCGAAGGCCCCCTTGCGCATCTTCTGCGCCATCTTCTGGGCCTTCTCGGCGTCGATGGTCTCGGCCGCCTTCTCGACCAGGCTGACCACGTCGCCCATGCCGAGGATCCGGCTGGCGATGCGCTCGGGGTGGAACTCCTCCAGCGCGTCGAGCTTCTCGCCGGTGCCGATCAGCTTGATGGGCTTGCCGGTGACCGCGCGCATGGAGAGCGCGGCGCCGCCGCGGCCGTCGCCGTCGACGCGGGTCAGCACGATGCCGGTGATGCCGATGCGCTCGTCGAAGGACTTGGCGAGGTTGACCGCGTCCTGGCCGGTGAGCGCGTCGGCCACCAGCAGGGTCTCGTGCGGCGCGGCGATGTCGCGGATCTCCTCCGTTTCCGCCATCAGCGCCTCGTCGATGTGCAGGCGGCCGGCGGTGTCCAGCATGACCACGTCGTAGCCGCCGAGCTTGGCGGCCTCGCGCGTGCGCCTGGCGATCGCCGTCGGGTCCTGGCCCTCGACGATGGGCAGCGTCGCGATGCCGGCCTGCTCGCCGAGGATGCGGAGCTGCTCCTGGGCCGCCGGGCGGCGCGTGTCGAGGGAGGCCATCAGCACCTTGCGCTTGTCGCGCTCGGTCAGGCGCCTGGCGATCTTGGCGCAGCTGGTGGTCTTGCCCGACCCCTGCAGGCCGACCAGCATGATGGCGACCGGCGGCGCCGCCTGCAGGCTGATGGGCTCGGCGTCGGCGCCCAGCATGGCCACGAGCTCGTCGTTGACGATCTTGACCACCATCTGGCCGGGCGTCACCGACTTCAGCACCTCCTGGCCGACGGCCTTCGCCTTCACCTTCTCCGTGAAGTCGCGCACCACGTCGAGCGCCACATCGGCCTCGAGCAGGGCGCGGCGCACCTCGCGCATGGCCGTGCCGACATCGGCGTCGGACAGCGCGCCGCGCTTGGTGAGCTTGTCGAAGACGCCGGAGAGGCGGTCTGAAAGGGATTCGAACACGGTTCGGCTATCCTTCGGGCCTACCCGGCGCTGCCGCCGATACGGTCGTCGAACAGGCTGGTCGCGGCATGGAACTTGTCACGGCAGCCCGGATTGCAAAAGCCCACGACCTTGCCCCGGTAGCGGGTCAGCGAGTCCGGGCTCACCGGCTTGCCGGACCAGGGGCAGGCGTCGTTGACGCAGTCCTCGATCTTCAGCTCACCTGTCATGTCTCATGCACCCAATGCGAAGCGCACCCGCGGGCGAACCCTCGCTGACGGGTGCTGACCTCCCTGCCTCCCGGCGCCTCTTTCAGGGCCCATGTGCAGGGCGGCGGCTCGGATCTCCGGCCTGCCTGGAATTTGGGCGCGATCCTGGTTGAAGGGCGCGTGCAAGTCAAGCGGTTCGGGCGAGAGGCGGTCGAGGCCCGGATGGCCTTTTCCGTTCGATCGGATGTGATAGGACGCACCCACCCCTCCCCGTCATTCCTGCGAAAGCAGGACTCCATTGGCGATAGCAACAGAGCGAAAAACTCGGATAGTGTTGCGCGAGAGGTTCGAACTTGCGCCGATGGTCCCTGCCGAATGGCGACGTGGAATGGATTCCTGCTTTCGCAGGAATGACGGAGATGAGTGGCGGGCCATGTCGCCGATCTCTCGGCGCTTTAAAGCAGCGCAACCGTGACAAGAGCGACGGCGGCGATCAGCCCCACACGCGGCAACGCCCAGTCACGCGCCGCGCGGCGTCGGCCTCGCCGCTCGGCAAGCTCCTGCCGCAACTCGGCCAGAAGCGCTCCGCGCAGTTTCGGATCGGCGCACATGCCGGGATGGTAGCACATGAACGGCCCGCCGGATGGTCACGTCAGCGGCACGGGCGCTTCCTCCACCCAGGCATGGCCCGGCCCACAGGCCGCGATGCGCTGGACCCGCCGGGGTTTCTCCCCCTCGATCAGCCCGTGCTCGAAGGCCACGACCGTCAGGCGCGGCCGCGCCGCATCCACCAGCTCGTCGGGCTTGAGAAGAAAGTCCGGGTTGGCCGGACGGCCGAGGCGCTCCTGGCCGCGGGCGAAGGTCTCGTAGATCAGCACGCCGTCGTCGGCCACCGCCGCCACGATGTCCGCCAGGATCGGGCGCCAGAGATAGTTGGTGACGACCACGCCGTCGAAGCGTGCGCCCGCCAGCGGGAAGGGGCTGCCGGCCTCCAGGTCGGCCTCGATCAGGGTAACCTCGGCGCGGTCGACCAGGTCGGCGACGCCCGAGAGGTCGCGGTCGATAGCGGTCACGCGGAGCCCCCGCGCCAGGGCCAGCCGGGCGTTGCGGCCGCCGCCGCAAGCCACGTCCAGCACATGGCCGCCGGCCGCAACGCCCTCGATGAAGCGCACGACCCAGGGCGCGGCCTCGGTCTGGCCGTGCTTCTCTTCGGTTTCCGGCATTTGCGCCATGCTCCCTGCCACGGTGTCGGTTCTCTAAATAGCATTAGGCCTCTTCGAACCGCCGGACCAGAGCGTCTTGGCTGGAGGTGCCTGACCCACCCCACTCCCCCGGCCCGACCACCCGATAGAGGTTACCCTTGAGTGGTTGGCCCGGGGGAGTGGGGTGGGCACGATCGCTTACAAACGACCCTAGCCATAGCCACAGAAACTCGCCATATAGGGAGCGAGACGGGCGCGAAGCCGCGCCTCGAACGCTTGATCCGCAATTGTCCGCCGACGATCGGGCGGCAATCCGGGCTTTGAAGGACCACCGAACCGAGTGGCGGCCATGACGACGCCAGGCGCGATTCCCTTTCGGAAGATGAACGGGCTCGGCAACGATTTTGTCGTGATCGATACCCGTGCGCGCCCGCTCGCGCTGGGGCCGGCGCAGGCGCAACGCATCGCCGACCGCGAGCGGGGCGTCGGCTGCGACCAGCTCATCCTGCTCGGCCCCTCGGACCAGGCCGACGTCTTCATGACCATCCGCAATTCCGACGGCGGCGAGGTGGACGCCTGCGGCAACGCCGCGCGCTGCATCGCCGCGGTCGTGGCGGCCGAGCTCGGCCGGCCCGGCGTCACCATCGAGACCAACGCCGCCGTGCTCGGCGCCGTGCTCAACGCCGACGCCACGGTGACCATCGACATGGGCGTGCCGCTCTTGCGCTGGGACGAGATCCCGCTGGCCGAGGAGTTCCACGACACGCGCACCATCGAGCTGCAGGTCGGGCCGATCGACGATCCGGTGCTGCACACGCCGAGCGCGGTCAATGTCGGCAACCCCCACTGCATCTTCTGGGTGGACGACCCGGAGGCTCACGATCTGGCCGCCATCGGGCCGATCCTGGAGCACCACCCGCTGTTTCCCGAGCGCGCCAACATCTCGCTGGCCCAGGTGACGGCGCCGGACGCCATGACCCTGAAGGTCTGGGAGCGCGGCGCCGGGCTGACCCGGGCCTGCGGCACCGCCGCCTGCGCCGCGGCGGTCGCGGGCGCGCGCAAGGGCCTGACCGGGCGCACCGTCACGGTCGCCCTGCCGGGCGGGCCGCTGGCCATCGCCTGGCGGGAGGCGGACCACCATGTGCTGATGACCGGCCCGTTCGCGCTCGATTACGAGGGCGAGCTGGACCCGGCCTGGCTGGCGCCGGTGCCGGTGTGATGGCCGAACCCAAGATCCATACCTTCGGCTGCCGCCTGAACGCCTACGAGTCCGAGGCGATGCGGTCGCTCGCCACGGAGGCCGGCCTGGAAGCGCCGGTGATCGTGAACACCTGCGCGGTCACGGCCGAGGCCGTGCGCCAGGCCCGGCAGGCGATCCGCAAGGCCCGCCGCGACGACCCGACGGCCCGGATCATCGTCACCGGCTGCGCCGCCCAGATCGACCCGGAGAGCTTCGCGGCCATGCCGGAGGTCGACCACGGGGTCGGCAATGGCGAGGAGATGCAGGCCGCGACCTACGCCGCGCTCGCCGCCGGCGACGCCGAGCGCGTCATCGTCAACGACATCATGTCGGTGCGTGAGACGGCGGGCCATCTGATCTCGGGCTTCGGCGCCCGGGCCCGGGCCTATGTGCAGATCCAGAACGGCTGCGACCATCGCTGCACCTTCTGCATCATTCCCTTCGGCCGCGGGCCCTCGCGCTCGGTGCCCGCCGGCGAGGTGGTAACGCAGATCCGCCATCTGACCGAGACGGGCTACCGCGAGGTGGTGCTGACGGGCGTCGACATCACAGCCTATGGCGCCGACCTGCCGGGCGCGCTGACGCTCGGCAAGCTGGTGCGCAAGATCCTGAAGCTGGTGCCGGAGCTGGAGCGTCTCAGGCTCTCCTCCATCGACTCGGTCGAGGCCGACCCGGACCTGCTCGACGCCATCGCCGAGGAGGAGCGGCTGATGCCGCATCTGCACCTCTCGCTGCAGGCCGGCGACGACCTGACGCTGAAGCGCATGAAGCGGCGGCATCTGCGCGGCCAGTCCATCGCCTTCTGCCAGAGCGTCCGCGCGCTCAGGCCGGACATGGTGTTCGGCGCCGACCTGATCGCCGGCTTCCCGACCGAGACCGAGGAGATGTTCGCGCAGACGCTCTCCATCGTCGATGCCTGCGACCTCACCTATCTGCACGTCTTCCCGTTCTCGGCCCGCCCCGGGACGCCGGCGGCGCGCATGCCGCAGGTCGACCGGCACACGGTGAAGGCCCGCGCCGGCCGGCTCAGGGCCAAGGGCGCGGCGGCGCTCGGGCGGCATCTGGACCGCCAAGTCGGCCGCACCCAGCCGGTGCTGATCGAGACCGAGGCGCAGGGCCGCACGCCGCACTTCACCTCGGTACGGCTGAGCGAGACCCATCGCCCCGGCACGGTGGTCGCGGCGCACATGCAGGCGCATGACGGCGCGACCCTGCAGGGGACCGCGGAGCCGTGAGCGACAAGCGGGACAAGCGACCGGGCGTGCTCAGGCGCTTTCTCGGCGGCGGCGACGCGACGCCCGAGACGGAGACGCAGGCCGACATCGACACGGCCCCCGCGCCCGCCGAGGCGGCACAGCCCGAGGCGGCCGAGGCGGAGCCCGAGCCGAAGGCGAAAGGCTGGTTCTCCCGCCTGAAGGACGGGCTCAGCCGCACCTCGACCTCGCTCGCCCAGAACATCGGCGCCATCCTGACCAAGCGCAAGCTCGACGACGAGACCTTGCAGGAGCTCGAGGACGCGCTGATCCAGGCCGACCTCGGCGTCGACATGGCCATGACGATCACCGAGGCCATCGCCAAGGACCGCTACGACAAGGAGATCTCGGCCGAGGAGGTGCGCGACGTGCTGGCCGCGGAGGTCTCCAAGGTGCTCGAGCCGGTGGCGCAGCCGCTCGCCGTCGCGGCCGCCGGCGGGCCCCATGTCGTCCTGGTCGTCGGGGTCAACGGCACCGGCAAGACCACGACCATCGGCAAGCTGGCGCACCGCTTCGCAGGCGAAGGCAAGTCGGTCGTGCTGGCCGCGGGCGACACCTTCCGCGCCGCCGCCATCGACCAGCTCAAGATCTGGGGCGAGCGCACCGGCGCGCCGGTTGTGGCGCGCGACGTCGGCGCCGACGCGGCGGGTCTCGCC
>JAKSBI010000144.1 GCA_022361215.1 Hyphomicrobiales bacterium
CCGGCAGCCTCTCCATCGAGGGGCAGGACGGCGCCGACTACACGCTGGCGGCCGTGCCCGCGGGCACCCTGCTGCGCGTCGAGCCCGCTAAGGTGAACGTCACGGGCACCACGGCGACCAACCTGGTCGGGCTCCGCATCTGATGCCTGACGAGAACAAGAAGCCCACCAGCGAATTCGAGCGCATGGAGCGCTTCAAGCGCTGGTGGAAGAGCGATCGGGCGCACTCCGCCAAGTGGCGCAAGGAGGCGGAGCGCGACTACGACTTCGTCGCCGGCGAGCAGTGGGACAAGGCTGATCGCGCCTTCATGGAGGATCAGCAGCGCCCGGTGATTACCTTCAACCGGGTGCTGGCCATCATCAAGGCCGTCGCGGGCTCCGAGATCAACAACCGGCAGGAGCTGAAGTTCCTCCCCCGCAACGTCGCCGACCAGGACGAGGGCCCCATGGGCAGCGACATCACCAAGGCGGAATTCCTCTCCGGCATCTCCGACTGGATGGCCGACCGCACGGACGCGGAGGACGAGCAGTCCGAGGCCTTCGAGGACTCGCTCATCTGCGGCATGGGCTGGACCGAGAGCCGGCTCGACTTCGACACGGACCCGGACGGGGCCTATGTCGAGGATCGCGTCGACCCGCTGGAGATGTACTGGGACGCCAACGCGCGCAAGAAGAACCTGGTCGACGCCAAGCGCCTCTGGCGCGTCCGCCAGGTGCCGGCGCAGGACGCGCTCGCCATGCATCCGGGCTTCGACCTGGAGGAGATCGACGCCACCTGGGCCGGCCTCGGCGATGCGCAAGAGCCCGACACGCCCATCGAGCAGCGCCGCTTTCATCGCTCGGGCGCCGGCGACGACCTGATGATGAAGAAGGTCACGCTGGTCGAGGTGCAGTGGGTCGAGCTCGAGCCCTTCTTCCGCACCGTCGACCCGAACGACCCCGTGGGCGGCCGGCTGATCGAGATGGCGCCGGTGGCCTTCGAGCGCCTGAGGAAGCTCCGCGAGCAGACCGGCCAGACGCTCGACGGCGTCAAGCAGGTGCGCCGGGTCTACAAGCGCGCCTTTGTCGGGGCCACGGGTCTTCTGGGCGAGATCTCGGAGAACCATGCCGGGGGGCAGTTCTCCTGGCAGGCGATCACCGGCGAGCGCGACCGCAACAAGGGCACCTTCTTCGGCCTGGTCAAGGTCATGCGCGAGCCGCAGATGTGGGCCAACAAGTGGCTCTCACAGACCCTGCACATCATGAACCGCTCGGCCAAGGGCGGCGTCATCGCGGAGAAGGGCATCGCCGAGGACCAGCGCCAGTTCGAGGAGAGCTGGGCGCGCACCGAGGCCATCACCTGGGCGCGCCAGGGCAAGCTGCAGAACGGCGCCATCCAGCCCAAGCCCGAGGCGACCTTCCCGGCGGGCTTCGTGCAGCTCACCGAGCTCGCGATCTCGTCGATCCGCGACGTCTCCGGCATCAACCTGGAGCTGCTGGGCCTGCGGGACGCCAACCAGCCCGGCATTCTGGAGGCGCAGCGCAAGCGCGCCGCCATGACCATCCTGGCCACGGCCTTCAACGCGCTGCGTCGCTACCGCAAGGCCATCGGCCGCATCCGGCTGCACTACATCCAGACGCACCTGTCGGACGGGCGCATGGTGCGCATCATGGGCAAGCAGGGGGCGCAGGTGCTGCCGGTCATCCGCGCGGCCACCGTCGGCAGCTTCGACGTGATGGTGGACGAGAGCCCGACGAGCCCGAACCAGAAGGAGGCCACCTGGGCCGCCATCCTGGCGCTGTTGCCGGGCATCCAGGGGCTGATCACGCCGGAGGTGATGCTGACCCTGCTGGATTACTCGCCGCTGCCCGAGAGCCTGGTGGCGACGCTGAAACAGCTGGGCCAGGAGCCGGCCGAGACCGGCGACGACCCGCAAGCCCTCCAGGCCCGCGAGCTGGCGCTGCAGGCCCAGCTCGCCAATGTCCGGGCCCGGCTGGCGAAAGCCGCCCGCGACGAGGCCGAGGCGACGAAGACGCGGGCGGAGACGGCGCTGCTCGGTACGACGGCGGACCCGAACGTGGCGAGCACCGAGCTGCCGCCGGTCGCAATCTGACCGGCGCATGGCGCTCCCGGGCGGCAGGGTTCGCCGGGGCGATTCTCATTGTTGACGCGCGGCCGGACCGCGCACCCATTCAAAGGACCTCACGATGGCAAAGAGACAAGATCGCAGGCGCCGCGAGCGGCAGTTGCTGGCGAAGCTCAGGCGGCTGGAGCGCGAGGAGGAGGCGCGGCGGGGCCTCGACGCTCCGGCGGTCGACCCCTTTGGGAGCCTGGACTTCGGCACGGCGCCGGAGGAGGCCGATACGGCGCCGTTCGTCCACCCGCCTTTCGGTTTCCTCCCGCCTGCGCCGTCGGTCGGCAATCCTCGCCCCGTGCTGGACCGGTTCAGCGGCTTTGGTGGTTTGAAGGCGTGATCACCACCGCTGGCCCAGCCATGCAGACTGCTCGGCTGACTGACCCTGGAGAACTCGCTCCGCTCTGCAGCTCTATGGCTAGAAGCATCAATGCCCTCTTGAGGGAAATGCGTAAGATAGTGTAGCGCAAACTTCCAAATGCGAAAACAGAAGCTGAGCGAAACAAACTCAGACGCGAGCACTTTGAGGTTGGGTTGAGGATCGCTCGTCTGTATCGCCAGTTTAAGGAGAACAAGTGTCCGGCCAGCCTCCTGGACTAGGACATGGCATGGGGAAGCGATTTAACGCAGACTGTCGGCGGTCCTCAGACTGGAATTAATGCAAGCTTGCCCAATACCCGAGATTGTACCAAGCGTCTCAACCGAAGTCTCGGCCAGGCGTGTCGATGCCCTATCGGCGGACCGACACGGCCAGATGCGTTGACGACCGGCATCAAGGTGCGACGTCAGGGCGGTGGCCCTTCGTTGGACCGAAACGGCCAAGTCGAACTTTGGGAAGTGTCCAAACAGTCCCATTGCGGCAGGAGATATCTGAGGCGCTCCGGCCGGCGGCCAGCGGCGTCAAGGCCAGCGCGCACGTCCTCCGGCAGCGTTCGGCTCAGGTGCGTGCGCCGCGTCTCCAGCGCCGGCACATCGAGCCCTAGATGAAGGGCACGTGCCAGATAGTAGTACTCTTCCTCGTGCATCAGGACCAGCAATTCGGAGTCCTCGCTCAGGACAAGCAGATCACGAATAGCGGGCGCGTAATCGCTGTCGATCGCAAGATCGCTCAAGAACCGGATCGCAAGGCACGCCAAGGCGCGGTCCCCGACAAGCGGATCGCGCCTCGTCCGGTAGCGTCTTAGCTTGCTCGTGTCCAAGGCTTTGGGCAATGGCTGTTGCGCGCGGATGAAATCCATAGTCTCGAGGGCGAAGCGCCGTATGGTCTCTTGTGCTCGGAACCCACGAAGCGCGCCGCGCAACGTCGAGTCGTAAGAAGCGAGATGGTGTCGACCGGCGCCCTCCGCTGCGAGAGAGTGGGCGCTATACGCCTCGAGACCGGCGGCCGCCAAGAGCCCCGCTTGCTGGCCGGCTGGGCCAGGCAGAACCACACCGATACCGAGACCCAGAGCGGCCCAAAGCACCAGCCGCGCCCGATGGCGGCTTCTGGATGCTTGACGCTCGGACATGATCTCCCCTTGTGTCGAACAGATCATGAACATAGGGCAGGTCGCCGACAGGAACAAGGCCGCTTGTCGGCGCGTCTGCTGGAGCTGGGCGACGAGCTCAGAGCCGCAACGAGCGAAGATGAAAAGGCGCGGATCGGGCAGCAAATCCTGCAGATGAACTTTCGCCTGTTCGATGATCTGATGCCCAAGTTTGAGGCACGCGGCTGCCAAACTGGTTTCACAAGCTAGTGTTCGGGCGCTTTTTTGGATCGGATGTAGGACTGCAACGCGGCCGTGCAGGACCAAAGCGGCAAAACACCGCCAGCCCCGCCCAACCGGCGAGCGGCTGCGTCGAGACGCTTGCGCAGCGCCGCTGGCGGTGCTGTGCCCGCGATCCGCGTATCGTGCTTTCAGATCGGTCACGTCGAAGCCGCGATGCATCGCGCGGGCCAGAAAGTAGTATTCCTCCTCCGGCATCAGGACCAAGAGACTGGGGTTCGCACTGAAGTGCAGCAGATCGCGAATGGCCGGGCCGTAGTCGAGCGAGACAGCGAGATCCCTAAGCAAGTAGATCGCGTAGCAACGGTTTATCTCCGCTGACGAGCGAAACCCCGGTGCCACAGCCGCGGACTCCCGACGGAGCTTGAGCACGCTCGTATCCAAAGGACCAGGCCAAGTCTCCTGGCTGGCGATTGCGTTGCGTAGACGCGTAAGGGCCTTCTGGCGTTGTTCCTCGGAGGGGACGCGGAGCGCAATCATATGGAGCGTGCCATTGCGGTCCGCCGCAGGCGCCCGCGCGATACCAAAGGGCGCAGCTCCGGCGCCGGCCGTTGCACACGAGATCATGACGAGCAGGGGCACGACCCAAATCATCAGCTGCGCACCCCAGCAGCTCCCGGATGCCTGACGG
>JAKSBI010000355.1 GCA_022361215.1 Hyphomicrobiales bacterium
GACCCAGTCGACAGGTGTCCGGCCGTCGAGGGTCGTCGTCGCCGGATCGACGGAGAGCAGCTCGCCGCCAAGCCGTGCGGTCTCCTCCACCAGGATCACGCGGGCACCGCTCCTTGCGGCCGACTGCGCCGCCATCAGCCCAGCCGGACCGCTGCCGACGACGAGGACGTCGCAATGGCGGTTCAGCGACTCGTAATCGTCCGGGTCCGGTGTGCGCGGCGCGCGGCCGAGCCCGCCGGCCTTTCGGATAAAGGGCTCGAAAAACATCCACGAGCCCGGCGGCCCCATGAAGGTCTTGTAGTAGAAGCCGGCCGGAAACAGGGCCGAGAGCCAATCGTTGACGGCGCCGAGATCGTGCTTCAGCGATGGCCAGCAGTTCTGAGCGAAAGCCTCCAGCCCGTCGTAGATCTCCTGCTCGGTCGCGCGGGTGTTCGGATCGGTCCGCGCATCGTCCCGACCGATCTGCACCAGCCCGGCCGGATCCTCCGCGCCGGCGCCGAGCAGTCCACGCGGGCGATGATATTTGAAGCTGCGCGCCACCATGTGCTCGCCGTTGGCGAGAAGCGCGGAGGCGAGGGTGTCGCCGGCGAAGCCCTCGAAATCGCGGCCGTCGAAGCGGAAGCGAACGGGACGGCGGCGGTCGACGACACCGCCCTCCCGGAGACGAAACGGCTGGCCCGTCACGGCACCTCCTCCGCGTCGGCTCGCACGACCTCGTCCGGTCTCATGACCTTTACGGCATCGTTGCCGGAGCCGATGGGCGCCTCGCCGCACGGCGTCGCGGGCACGCCAGCGGTCACCTTCGGCGGCGCTTCGCCCACCTTGTAGACCGCCAGGATCTCGTCGCTGGCCGTGACGCGCAGCATGTTGAACCAGCGCCGGCAGCCGGCCGCATGCACCCAGCGCTCGGCCAGGACGCCCTTCGGGTTCGACCGCATGAAGACGAAGTCGGCCCATTCCGCGTCGCTCATCTCGGCGCTGTCCGCGGGCCGTGCAATGTGCGCCTCGCCGCCATAGGAGAACTCCGACTGGTCCCGCGGGCCGCACCAGGGGCATCGGATCAGGAACATGGCAGCACCCCTTCCCTCGGTTTCCTCAATGCGCGACCGCGGCCGCCCCGTGCTCGGCGACCAGCGCCCCGGTGGCGAACCGCTCGAGCGCGAAGGGCGCGGCCAGCGCGTGCGGCTCGTCATGGGCGATGGTGTGGGCGAAGACGTGGCCCGAGCCCGGCGTCGCCTTCCAGCCGCCCGTGCCCCAGCCGGCATTGATGTAGAAGCCGCGTACCGGCGTCTTGGAGATGATCGGGCTGGCATCCGGACAGACGTCGACGATGCCGCCCCACTGCCGCATCATCCGGAGCCGCGAGAACAGCGGAAAGAGCTCGATCAGCGCGCCCATCTGCTCCTCGATGATGTCGAGGCGTCCGCGCTGGGTGTAGCCGAGATGGGTGTCGATGCCGGCGCCGATCACCAGCTCGCCCTTGTCCGACTGGCTGCAATAGACATGGATCGCGTTCGACATGACGACGCAGTCGAGCACGGGCTTGACCGGCTCCGAGACCAGCGCCTGCAGCGGATGGCTCTCGATCGGCAGGCGCAGGCCGGCCATGGCGGCCACGACGCTCGAATGGCCGGCGACGACGCTGGCGACCTTGGGCGTGCGAATGGTGCCGCGCGTCGTCTCGACGCCGGTGACGGCGCCGGCCTCCACCTTGATGCCGGTCACCTCGCAGCGCTGAACGATGTCGACGCCCATATGGTCGGCCTGACGGGCATAGCCCCAGACCACCGCGTCGTGGCGATTGATGCCGCCACGGCGCTGCAGCGTTCCGCCGACCACCGGAAAGCGCAGGTCCCGCGAGATGTTGACGACCGGGCAGAAGGCCTTGATCTCTTGCGGGTCGAGCCACTCCGCATCGACGCCGTTCAGGCGGTTCGCCTCGACCCGGCGCTTGAGCTCGCGCGCCTCGTGCTCGTCGTGGGTCAGGTTGAGCACGCCGCGATGGCTCATCATGATGTTGAAGTTGAGTTCCCGGCCGAGCCCCTCCCAAAGCCGCAACGCGTGGTCGTAAAGCCCGGCGCTCTCGTCATAGAGATAGTTGGAGCGGATGACCGTGGTGTTGCGTCCCGCGTTGCCGCCGCCGATCCAGCCCTTTTCCAGCACGGCGATGTCGGTCATGCCGTGCTCCTTGGCGAGATAGTAGGCGGTGGCCAGGCCGTGGCCGCCGCCACCGATGATCACGGCATCGTAGCTGGGCTTCGGATCGGGATCGCGCCAGACCGCGGGCCAGTCCCTATGGCCTTTCAGACCCTGGCGCAGCAGCGCCCCGAATGAGTAGCGCATCATGGCACAGAGCACCCCCGAGTGGCGTTGACGACGACGGCCACCTTAGAAATCTCTTGGCCGATCATCAATTTCCACTTGCGATACCATCCTGGAGATCGCGCACTGCTTGAGGTTTGCAGTGATCATACTTTCGCTTGTATCCTTCACGCACGCTCTAGGCTGGACCGTTTGCGACATTGGGCATCGCTCTCAGCGCCATCGTCTGGAGGCAGGATTGCACATGGACAAGCATGCCAGACGCAGGATCCTCTTTGTCCTCGTCCCGAACTTTTCCATGATCGCGTTTGCAACGGCGGTCGAGCCGCTGCGCCTTGCCAACCGTTTCCTGCCCGAAGACGCCTATGAGTGGTGCCTGATCTCCGAGGACGGCGCGCCGGTCACGGCCAGCAACGGTCTTTCGCTCAATGTCGACGCGGCGCTGTCGGACAGCAGGCAGGTCTGCCCCGATCAGACCTGCGCGACCTTGATCCTCGTCTGCGCGGGCCTGACCGTCGAGCGCTATCGCAACAAAGGTCTGTTCTCCTGGCTGAGGCGCATGCACGGCCATGGCGTCGCGGTCGGCGGCCTGTGCACCGGCGCCTGGGTACTGGCGGAAGCGGGCCTGCTCAAGAACCGCTGCTGCGCCCTCCACTGGGAGAACCTGCCGGGCTTCTCGGAGCGCTTCCCGGACACGGAGGCCCATTCCAACCTGTTCGAGCTCGACGGGAACATCTACACCTGCGCCGGCGGCACCGCCGCCCTCGACATGATGCTCCACATGATCTGCGACGACCTGGGCGAGACTATCGCCACCCAGGTCTGCGAGCAGTGTCTGGCGGACCGGGTGCGCGACCCGCGCGACCATCAGCGCCTGCCCTTGCGCACCCGGCTCGGCATCCACAACGCCAAGCTCGTGCAGATCATCGAGCTGATGGAGGCCAATCTGGCCGAGCCGCTGTCGCTCGCCGAAATCTCGGACCTCGCCGGCCTGTCCCGGCGCCATATCGAGCGGCTGTTCCGCCAGCATCTCGGACACTCGCCGGCGCGCTACTATCTGGAGACCCGGCTGGAACTGGCCCGACATCTGCTGCGACAGTCCGATATGCATGTGGTCGAGGTGGCCATGGCCTGCGGGTTCGTGTCGGCCTCGCACTTCTCCAAGTGCTATCGCGGCTACTTCGGGGCCTCGCCGCAGGCGGACCGCAACGCCACCGTTTCGCTTGTGCACGCTTAGCCCGGATATCCGGCGCGCTTCAGACCTGGCTTTCGATGAGCCGGACCAGCGGCAGCCAGTCGTCGACGATGCCGGCGCGGCGCGCGGGCGAGAGGTCGAAGATCCCGAGACCGCGCCGGGCGACCTCCGGGTAGATCGCACGGTCGCGAAAGCGCGCGGCCACTTCGTGGCCCAGCCCGTCGAGGAACGCGTCGAGCTCACCTTCGGCGCGCGTCCTGGGCCGCATTCGATTGCCGACGACGGCGACGGGCTTCTTGCCCCTGCGGATCGGTTTCAGCTCATCGGCCTTCTTCAGAAAGAGCCGCGTCGCCTTCTCGTCGAAGACCGAGGGCAGGACCGGCATGACCAGCATGTTGGCCTGTTTGAGCAACTCCTGAACGCGGCTCGACGTGAGGCCGGCCCCGGTGTCGATCACCAGTCGCTCTATGCTCTCCGGAGGATCGTCCACGGATTTGCGCCAGTCGAGCGCGTGGATCCGGGGGGCGTCCTTCGGGCGGCGTTTCAGCCAGGTCAGACAGGATCGCTGCCGGTCGCAATCGGCAAGCGCCGTCTTCAGCCCGGTGTTTGCGAAGGCCGTGGCGAGATTCGTCGCGATCGTGGTCTTGCCGCAGCCGCCCTTGCCGTTCGCAACCAGCACGGAAATCATGTCGCCTCCTCGCGCCGACATCAGGTCCGCCAGAACGGCTTGGCCTCGGCGAAGTCCTGCCATGCCTCCAGCATGTGCGGCTCGACCGTTTGCAGGCGGTGCCAATACCAGCCCTTGATCATGGCGCCGCCGATCGCGGCCTCGGCATCGTCCGCGACCAGCTCGTCGACAAGGTGCTCGGCCACGGTCGCATCGTTGAGACGCCCGAGATCCTCCTGCAGGCTGGCAAGCCGCTTGAGGTAGGGACGCGCGGCCTTCTTGGGGAACAAAGCCTGGAAGTAATCGCAGGCGTAGCGCAGCTTCTTGAGCGCGATGCGAACCTCGTGACGTTGCGCGTTTGGGAGGTGCGCGAAGTTTCGGCCAGCCTTCAGCACCTTCTTGTGGCGCTTGGCGAGAAGCGCTGCCGCAGTCGGCCGCAATGGCGCGTTCCGCCCCCGAGCGACAAGCCCGCCTTCTTCCGAAACGATCATGAGATCGAGCAGGAAACGGTTGAACTGCGGGTCGCGAACCAGCCGCCGCACACTTGTATAAGCCTCGCGCCTGCGTGTCTCGGCGGATTTTGCGAGCTGCATCAGGTCCGCGTTGTCACCGCTGCCGTCCATGACCGGCGGCAGGGTCTCCGCAAGGAAGACATCGAGATCCCTCGCCGGTCCGAGGCCCTTGAGCGCATGTCGGGTCGACTCGCCGAGCGGACCGGCATGGTCGGCAAGCTGGTCCTTGAACAGTGTCATCGCCGATTTCAGCCGCCGTAGCGCCACGCGTAGCTGATGCACGCCCTCCGGGTCGCGACCGTCGGCAGCAGCAGCCAGGTTTCCGACGATCTGTTGCGTCGTGATCGCCACGATCTTCCTGACAGCCTGGTCGATCGTGTCCGAGGCCCGCAGCGCCAGCTTGGCGGCCTTGAGCGATGCCGGCGGCCTGTCGTCGGCCAGCTCCATGCCACGCGCGACCTCGGAGCGCGCGCAGACGGCGACGCGGCGCTGCCCCAGCAACGGCTTGACATGCTCGAGCAGGACCGCGGTCGGCCCGTCCGACATCCTGAACTGCAACTCGGCCAGCTCTGCCCGGCGCGCCGAAGCGGCGATATGCCCGATCTCGAGGGCAACCTCGATTGCCCCCTCGTCGAGCTTCAATGTCTTGCGGGTGCGCTTGGTCTCGCTCTTGAACCGCGGCCGCAACTCCTCCGGCAGGATCGCTCCGATCTCGCTTCGCGGCGCGCCCGGCGGCAACAGCCCGATATCGACGACCGGCCCAACGATCCTGCACGTCCATGCCCGAGCCGGCCCGGCCGCGCCGTCCTGCCGCTCCAGCGCCAACACGCGTCCGCCGGCACTCTGCCGCACTCTGAGGGCGTAGCCCCGGCGCCAGATGCGGCCATCGGCGGTATCGTAGTAAGTGCTGACCTCCTTCACGGATCTCGCTCGATCGCCCTTGAGGCCCTGAAAGATCGCGGTGAGCGCGGCAGGGTCTCCCGTAACCCTCAGCTCGGCGCCCGCCTCCATCCGATCGCCTGGCGGAAGGTCGGCCGCTGCATCCCATGTGTCGATCGATGTGAAGCTGGAGGGTCGCTCTTGAAGCTCGGTCTGTGTCACGCGCAACTCGTCTACCCCTGCATGGCCGAATTACGCCCACCCGGTGGCCGGCGTCCGCATGACAATCTTGTGACAAAGGCGGGGCTGTGGACAAGGCCAAATCGGCTTTGTGAGCCGAAAGCAGAGCTCAAATCTTATACGCGCGCGTCGCCGGCACCGCTCCAAAGCGAAAAGTCTGGTCGCTTGTCCGGGCCTTACGCCCGCAGGCGCTCGTTCTCCGGATCGTAGGGCGACTCCGGGACGATTGCCGCCGGATAACGCTCGCCGAGGATTTCCACCTCGAAGGCCGTGTCGTTCCCGGTCAGGTCCGGCGGCACCATGGCGAGCGCCAGGGAGCGCCCGAGCCGCCAGCCATAAGCACCGCTGGTGCAGCGGCCGACCATCTCGCCGTTCAGATAGATCGGCTCGTTGCCGCGGGCATCGCTATGGGTGACGTCGCCCACCTCCAGGGTCACCAGGGCGTTGCCGAAGCCGCGCTGCTGCCATTCGACCAGGGCGTCCCGGCCGATGAAAGTGCCCTTGTTCAGATGGACGAAACGGTCGAGACCGGACTCCAGGGCCGCGTACTCGATGGAGAGCTCGCGCGGGATCAGCCGATAGGACTTCTCCACCCGCATGCTGTCCATGGCGCGGATGCCGAACGGCCGCAGATCGAACTCCTGCCCGGCGTCGAAGAGCAGGTCGTAGATGTAGGTCTGCATCTCGATCGGGTGATGCAGCTCCCAGCCAAGCTCGCCGACGAAGTTGACGCGCAAGGCCCGCGCCTGAGCGCATCCCACATCGATAAACCGGCCCGACAGCCAGGGAAAGCTCTCGTTCGAGAGATCGCAGTCGGTGACCTTCTGCAGGAGATCGCGCGATCTCGGTCCGGCGAGGACGAGCACGCCATACTGCGTCGTTACCTTGTCCAGGCGCACCCCCTCGGGCGGCAGGCTCTTCTGCAGGTAGTCGTAGTCGTGCCGCTCCATGGCGCCGGCCGAGACCAGATAGAACCGCTGCTCGCCCTCGCGGTAGATCGTGAACTCCGACCGGACGCCGCCGTTCCCGGAGAGCATGTGGCAAAGGCCGAGGCGTCCGATCCGGCGTGGCAGCCGGTTGGCGACGAGCCCGTCGAGCCAGTCCTCCGCGCCCGGCCCCGAGACCTCGAACTTCGCGAATGCGGTCATGTCGAGAAGGCCGACATTCTCCTGGACGTGCCGGCATTCGTTGCCCACATGCTCGAAATAGTTGGTGCGGCGGAAGCTCCAGACGTCTTTCGGATCGACGCCCTTGGGCGCGAACCAGTTCGGCCGCTCCCAGCCGTAAAGCTGGCCGAACACCGCCCCGCGCGCCTTCATACGGTCGTAGCAGGGCGACTGCTTGAGCGGGCGCGCGTCGGCCCGCTCCTCGTCAGGATAGTGGACGGTGAAGACGTTTCGGTAGGTCTCCTCGTTCTTGACCCTCAGATAGCCGCGTGCGGCGTAGGGTCCGAAGCGGCGCGGGTCGACGCCCATCATGTCGATGCCGGGCTCGCCCTCGACGATCCACTCGGCGAGCTGCCAACCGGCGCCGCCGGCGGCGGTCACGCCGAAGCTGTGGCCCTCATTGAGCCAGAAGTTCTTCAGGTCCCAGGCAGGGCCAATGATCGGAGAGCCGTCGGGCGTATAGGCGATGGCGCCGTTGAAGACCTCCTTGACGCCGACCTCGCCGAAGGCCGGCACGCGGTCGATGGCGGCGGCAATGTGCGGCTCGAGCCGGTCGAGGTCCTCCTGGAACAGCTCGTACTCGGAGTCGTCGTCGGGCCCGTCCACATAGCAGCACGGCGCGCCGGTCTCGTAGGGACCGAGCAGCAGGCCCCTGGCCTCCTCGCGCATATAGTAGGAGGCGTCGGATTCGCGCAGCACGCCCATCTCCGGCAGGCCCTCGGCATGACGCTTCTCGATCTCCGGATGCGGCTCGGTGACGATGTATTGGTGCTCGACCGGGATGACCGGGATGTCGAGGCCCACCATGGCGCCCGTGCGCCGGGCGAAGTTGCCCGTCGCCGACACGACGTGCTCGCAGGCGATCTCGCCCTTGTCGGTGACCACCAGCCATTCGCCATTGGGCTGCTGCCGGATATCAGTGACCGTAGTGTTGCGGTAAATCTCGGCGCCACGGCTGCGGGCGCCGCGGGCCAGGGCCTGGGTCAGGTCGGCCGGCTGGATGTAACCGTCCTCGGGGTGCTGGATCGCCCCGACCAGGCCTTCGATGCTGCAGAGCGGCCAGATCTCCTTCACCTGCTCGGGCGTCAGGAAGCGCACGTCGACGCCGATCGTCTTGGCGATCCCGGCGTAGTAGGTGTACTCGTCCATCCGGTCCCGGGTGGTGGCGAGGCGGATATTGCTGCACTGGGAGAAGCCGACATTCTGGCCGGTCTCCTCCTCCAGCGTCCGGTAGAGCGCGACGGAGTATTTGTGGATCTGGCCGACGCTGTAGCTGACATTGAAGAGGGGCAGCAGGCCGGCAGCGTGCCAGGTGGAGCCCGAGGTCAGCTCCTTACGCTCGACCAGCGCCACATCGCTCCAGCCCTTCTTGGCGAGGTGGTAGAGCGTCGACACCCCGACCACGCCACCACCGATCACGACCACGCGCGCATGCGTTTTCATCACGCCACCTCCAGCCAACGGCCGATGGGAGCCTCCGGCACGGTGCAAGGACGAGCGGGCCGTTACGGACCGCCTTGGCCGGGTCGCCCCCGGCCAAGCCCAAGCGACCACCGCCAGGACGCCGACCGATGCGGAGACTCCCAGCCAAGCATGCGCCAACGGCCGCTTCCGAGGCTAACCGGATTGCGACAGTCGAGCGGCCAATCGCGACATGGCCTTTGCCACCGGCAACGGCCGGCGTCGCGCCTCTCGGAGGTCGGCGCGCCACCGACCCGTCAGCGGCAGCGGTGGTGCCTCATGCAACCGTAATAGTTGCGGTTCCGATGGCCCCAGTTCCGCACACAGCGCCGATGCCAATACGAGCAGCGGCTGCGAGCAGGCCGGCGGTAGCGAGGCGCGCGGTAGCGATACGTGCGATAGTAATAGGGCCTGTAGTAAGGGCGATAATAATAGGGCCTGTAGTAAGGGTAGCGGCCGACATGGAGGCTGACCCCCGGGCCGTAATACCCGAAACTGAAGTGGCTTCTCGATCCCGCCTCCGCCGGGTCCGGCGCGGCCCAAGCTGCCAGCACGACGGCGGCGGCAAAGACAACTCTTGTGAACCTCATCGCACTCTCCATACGCTCAAGTTGCCGGCTTTCACGGCAACGGTTGGACGCACTATCGGGGCCGAGCGTGCAAGCGAACCATGACCTGCGTCAAGCCTCGCCCTCCCGGGCGCAAGCCATGCGTGACGGCTTTGACCTGCATCAGCCCTGGCTGCGCGACCACGATCTACGATCAATGATCAGAGCTTAGCCACCGAACCGGCCAAAAGAACGGCTGCGATCCGTCGGGAGCGAAAAACCATGGGTATCAGGGACATCGTCGTACATTTGGGCCCCGACGCGCGGTCGCTCGTGCGCCTGGACGTCGCCGTTGGGCTGGCGAAGGCCCATGACGGGCGCATCGTCGGCGTGTTCGCCAAAGCCGATCCGGAGGTCCCGCGTTTCTGGCTGGCGCCGATGGGCGAGACATGGGTCGCGGAGCTGCGCGCCATGGTCGAGAAGCAGGTCGCCGCGAGCGAAGCGGCCTTCAAGACACGCATGAAGCAGGAGGGCCTGCCGGGCGAATGGCGGGTGATGACCGGCTTGCCGGCGGCGGTCATGTCGGTCTGCGCCCGCTACGGCGATCTCACGGTGGTCGGCCAGACCGATCCGGACGAGCTCGCCTATGGCGACCCCACTCCGGACCGCGTGGTGCTGGGCTCGGGCGGTCCCGTCCTGGTCGTGCCCTATGTCGGCGACGTCAAGCCC
>JAKSBI010000813.1 GCA_022361215.1 Hyphomicrobiales bacterium
CACCTCGCACCGGTCCGGGCCGTCTTCGCGCGCGTGCGGCCCCTGCCCCCTTTTGTCGCGGAGGCGCGGCATCCGGTTCAAAGCTGCGGCCTGCGTCAATCGGCGACGCTCTCTTGCCCCATTGACGCCCTACAAGAGGGTTTGCATCCGCTCTGGCGTCATCCGAAATGAACCGTTCCGTCCTCTTGATCGCCTCCCTGGCGGCCGCGCTCGTCATCACCGGCTGCAGCAGGCGGCAGAATACGCCGACGCCGCCCAGCCAGACGGCCGTGCAGGGGGGCGGCACCTTTGCGGCCTCGGAGCGAGAGCGGTCGGAAGCCTGCGGACGGCTCACCAGCAACGCGCTCGGCCATGTCGATGCCATGCGGACGCATGCCGCGGCCGAGCGGATCAGCCGCGCGACCGAGCGGCGGTCCGTGTTCTCGCGGCTCAGGCGCTCGCGGCGGCCCGACAGCGAGAACGTCCAGCAGTACAAATGGAACTACGCCATCGTGGTCGCCATCAACAAGGTGCTGGTCATGAAGGGCTGCGCCAGCCTCGACATCGCCACGCTGGTCAAGGACGACGCCGAGCTGATGGGCGTGGAGATCGAGAAGAATTAGGCCAGGGCCCGTCCCATGGCGGCGCGCCCGGAGCCCGGAGGGGCGATCGCTATTCGGCAGCCTGCCGGGGCGGCTCGGGGGCTGCGGCGGCCTTTGCGGGCTTGGCCTTCGCCCGGCCGCCGGCCGCCCGCTCGGCGGGCGCCGCCTCCGCGGCGGTGGCGCCGAGGGGGATCACGCTGCCCTCGAAATGGGCGCCCTTCTCGATCACCAGCGAGCGGTGATGCAGGCTGCCCTTGACCACGGCGTTGGCCTTCAGGATCACGTCGGCGCCATGGATCGGGCCCTCGACCCGCCCGTCGACGACGATCTCGTCGGCCGAGATGGCGCCCCGGATCTCGCCGCTCGGGCCGACGACGATGCAGGTGCCGTTCATGTCGCCACGGATCTGGCCGTAAACCTCGACCAGCTCCTGGGACGTGACGTTGCCCTCGACCTTCAGCCCCTCGCTGATGACGGTGCCGCGCGGTTTTCTTGGAAGCATGGTACTCACCCTCCGCTGAGTTGCGCTCAGTCGGTACTCCTACACGTCCTGCGGCGGGCCATCCGTCCTGCGGGCCGCGGCGAAAGCGTCTGATGCCGCCGGCCTAAAAGGATCATTCGGCGAAGAAATTCCCCCTCGCCAGCCAGGACCGCAAGGATGGTATCCGCAAAGCGCCCGGAGGGAAAGTGGCAGGCGGATGTCGGGGTTAACCCGGATATCTCACACTGGTGCGGCCGATCTGCCCCGCCCGAAGGGTCGCGCCAGGCGGGCCCGCCGCGTCGTCGAGCGTCTCAACCGTAGCGCAGGCTACGCTCTTCGACGCTCTCCTAGCGGGGCGAACCCGCCTGACGCGATCACGCTCCACACCAGTGTGAGATATCCGGGTTAAGACGCGGGCTCAGGCCTCGACGGGCCACCGCTCCAGCCGGTAGGCGCTGTCCCAGAACATCCACTCGAACTGGGCCGAGCGCGTGAAGGCGGCGGCCATGGCGTCCCGGCGGTCCTGAGGCACCGCCGCGGCGGCCGCATCGGCGATCGCCACCACCGCCTTCACCGACTGCCCGAAATCCGGGCACGAATAGGTGTCGATCCAGGCCTGATAGGGATTGCCGGCGTTGGAGCGCTTGGCGATGTCGGTGCCCACGTCCCAGTATATCCAGAAGCAGGGGAGCAGCGCCGCCACCAGCTCCTCGTAGCTCGCCAGATGCGCCACCGCGAGCAGGAAATTGGTGTAGCCGTAGCAGGTGGGCGTGGGCTCGGCCGCGGCGGCCTCTTCGGGCGCGACGCCGAACTTGCGGAAGAAGCTGTCGTGCAGCTCCCGCTCCACCACCAGCACGCCCTGGGCGGAGCCGGCGAACTGCTGCCGCGCGTCCGGGTCCGGCGCCTTCGCCGCCGCCACCGCGAGGGCGCGCGCGAACTGCTCCAGATAGAGCGCGTCCTGGATCATGTAGAATCGGAAGCGCTCCTCCGAGAGCGAGCCCTCGGCCAGCTCCTGGTTGAAAGGCAGCTCGAAAATACGCGCACGCAGGCCGGCGGTCTGCCGCCAGATGTCTTCGGAGAACGGGGTCATGGGTGGTGGATGTGTCCTGGTTTCGGGTTTGCGACGGAGGGTGGACCGCTTGGCAGGACCGGGTCAATGCGGCGAGTTGGGTCCGCTTACCGACCTCTCTCCCATCATTCCCGCGAAAGCGGGAATCCATGGGCGTTGGCGGCAGATCATAGGAGGCCGATGGCGTTGCACGAGAGCTCCGACCGTGAATCGATGGCCCCTGCCGCATGGCGGCGTGGAATGGCTTCCCGCTTTCGCGGGAATGACGGAGGTGTATTCGACGCGATTGGTCGGATAGGACGCAGACTACACCCCCTGCAGCACCAGGTCGGCGCCCTTTTCGCCGATCATCATCGAGGGGGCGTTGGTGTTGGCCGATGTCACGATGGGCATGACCGAGGCGTCGATGACGCGCAGCCGCTCGGCGCCGCGCACCTTGAGCGTCGGGTCGACCACGGCCATGTCGTCAACGCCCATGCGGCAGGTGCCGGAGCAGTGGAAGACGGTGCCGGCATTGCCACGGATGAAATCGAGGATGTCCTCGTCGCTCTGGGCTTGCGGGCCCGGCATCACCTCCTCGTCCCAGAGGTCGCGGAAGGCGGGCTGGCGGTAGATCTCGCGGAGCATCTTGACGCCCGCGACCATGGTATCGCGGTCGATCTGCTCGCCCAGATAGTTGGGGTCGATGCGCGGCGCCTCGAAGGGGTCGGCCGAGCGGATCTCCAGGGTGCCGCGCGAGGCCGGGTGGCACTGCCAGACCAGCGCGGTGAACCCCGAGAAGTCATGCAGCGGCTCGCCCGGCTTGTCGACCGAGAGCGGCATGACGATGAACTGCACGTCGGGCCGCCCGTCCGTGGCGTGCTCGGTGCAGGCGGCGCCGCCGACCTGGCCGGCGCCGACCGTCAGGGCCCCCCTGCCGGCAAACAGCCATTCCAGCCCCATCTTGGCGAGCTTGAACGGGTTGCGCACATCGTCGTTCAAGGAGTTTCGCTGTTTCAGGCGGACGATGGTGCGCGCCTGATAGTGATCCTGCAGGTTTTGGCCGACGCCCGGCAGGTCCACCACCACGTCGATGCCGTGGCGACGCAGGAGCTCTGCCGGGCCGACGCCGGAGAGCTGGAGGAGCTGCGGCGATTGCAAGGCCCCGCTGGCCAGGATCACCTCGCTCTCGGCATGGGCCTGCTCCAGCTTGCCGTCCGTCGACCACTCGACGCCGACCGCCCGCGTGCCCTCGAAGAGGACGCGCGTGGCGTGCGCCTTGGTGGCCACGGTCAGGTTCGGGCGGTTGCGCACGGGATGCAGGAAGGCCCGGGCCGAGCTTTCGCGCCAGCGGCTGCCGATGGAGAGCTGATAGGCGCCGACGCCATAGGTGGTCTCGCCATTGAAGTCGCCATTGGCCGGCAGGCCGAACTGCTCCGCCGCGTCGAGCCAGGCCGCGCAGGCCGGGTTCTCGTTGCGCAGGTCCGAGACGCGCAGGTCGCCATGGGCGCCGCGATACTGGCTGTCGGGGCCCGGATTGCGCTCCAGGCGCCGGAAATAGGGGAGCAGGGAGCGATAGTCCCAGCCCTCCGCGCCCTCGCGCGCCCAGTCGTCGAAGCCTTGCGTTTGGCCACGGATGTAGATCAGACCGTTGATCGAGCTGGAGCCGCCGATGACACGGCCGCGCGGCCAGACGATGCCGCGGCCGGCCGTGCCCTCCCCCGGCTCCGTCGGAAAGGCGCGGGCGAAGCGCTCGTCCGTGATGGCGCGGGAATAGCCGATCGGAATACGCAGCCAGATGTTGCGGTCCCAGCCGCCCGCCTCCAGCAGCAGCACGCGGCGCCCGGGATCCGCCGACAGCCGGTTCGCCAGCACACAGCCGGCCGAGCCGGCTCCAACAATGATGACGTCGTAGGCGGCAGTAGGCATGGGCGGGTATCCTTCGAAGGCTGGCGCAAGGTGGGACCGACGGAGCGGCACCACATTTTTCACGGCTCGACGCGGCCATGTCCAGAGGCGATGCTATGGCGCCGGCCGCCGGGGGGCATGACAGGTCTCGATGACTGAAGGCACCGGACGCACATTTTCCGACAGGCGGCCGGCAAGGAAACCGAACACGAGAGGGGCCGGCGGGCACAATCCCGAGGCCGACACGGCAGAATTGTCGCGCCGAATGTGCGCTATCCTCTTGATCCTGGCCGGGCGGCGCTTAACTAGCTTTCTCGTGGGCGCGCCAAATCACCATCGCTGACATCAGCACTTTCACCCCCAGCCATCTCCACAAGGAGGAAAGGGTCGCATGAGGACTGCTCTGATTTGTGTTTCCGCGGCCGTGACTTGGTTCGCCACTGCCGGATCGGCCTGGGCCTGGCCGTCGGTGTGCGCGCCGCCGGGCGCCCAGCTCGTCTTCGACGTGGCGTTCTCCGCGCTGCACGAGAACGCCGTGATCATCCGCCAGCAGCGCGGGCGAACGCTGCGCAGGTTCAACAACTATTTCGGCCGCGGCGCGGGCCGCGAGTGGCACCAGGGCGCCGGCACATGGACCTCGCCGCGCAGCGACCGCCGGCAATGCTACGAGATCGTCGGCCGCAACAAGAAGGGCCGGCCCAGCGCCCGCCTGCCATGGACCCCGAGCCGCCATCGCGTGCGGCGCAACATCGTCGGGTTCGAGGACGCGGGCGACAACGACTTCAACGACGTGAGGGTCAGCGTGCGCTTTGCCGGATGCTGCCCCACGATCCGCCCCTGAGGCCCTGTCTCCCGAAAGTGGGTACCGTTTCGGGACAAAAGACATACTTCAACAAAGAGCTGGAGCAATGGCGCGAGTCAGAATGATCGCGACAGGCTCTAGCGACGCGAAACCCGGCCGCCGGAGGGACCCTGCGGCCGGGCCCATGCTCTGCGCGCGGACGATCCGCGGCAAAATCACCTCACGCAAGTTTGTATCGAATTGTATCGAAGTTGACCGGGAAACGTGGTTTTTGCCGGCCTCGGAACGCCCTCGCCTGCGTATCGTGCGACAGGCGATCACCATAGGAGGAAGGTTCAAATGCCACAGATCAGACGACGTCTCATCGCCGCCGCGGGCGCGCTCGCCCTGATGCTCCTGCCGAGCGCCGGCATGGCCGGCAACATCGTCGACAAGGCTGCCAGCGCCGGCAACTTCACGACCCTGGTCAAGATGATCGAGGCGGCCGGCCTGGCCGAGACGCTGAAAGGCCCGGGCCCGTTCACGGTGTTCGCCCCGACCGACGAGGCCTTCGCCAAATGGCCCAAGAAGGAGGTCGATCTTTTCCTGAACCCGGAGAAGAAGAAGCACCTCGTCCGCCTGCTCAAGCACCACGTGGTTGCAGGCAAGGTCAAGCTCGACGCGATCTCGGGCAAGACCTCCGACGCCAAGACCCTGGAAGGCACCACCGTCAAGCTGGACGGAAAGGGCGCCGCGATGATCGACGGCAAGAAGATCGTCAAGGCCGACATCGTCGCGGACAACGGCGTGATCCACGTGATCGACACGCCGCTGCTGCCG
>JAKSBI010000501.1 GCA_022361215.1 Hyphomicrobiales bacterium
ACTGGAGCGTCGGCGTCCGCAAGATTCACGAGACTGCGAACGGCACCAACCTGGCAATCGTGTTCGTGCACGGTCTGAACGGGCACTATCGTTGTACATTCTACAACGAGGATGCAGAAACGTACTGGTTCGATGTCGTCGCGAAGGACGACAACAATCTTGGATTCGGACGGAAGTTATCGGATTTCGACATCCACTCGATCGACTACCAGGCCTCTTTCGAATCCGATCTCTCGATCTCGGAGCTGGTGGATCAAGTGATCATCGCGGTCGAGGCCAGCGACATTTTCGCGACCTACGACCACATATGGTTTGTGACGCACAGCCTCGGCGGCATCGTGACCAAGCAGCTGCTGACATCATTCAAAGAAGAAAACAAGGACCGTTACCTGGGCAAGGTCGTCGGTGTTTCACTGTTGGGCGTGCCTTCGCAGGGCGCTGAACTGGCCGAGATTTTCAAGAAAATCCAGCGAGAGTCCGCTTTTGTGGCGCTCCTCAATGAGCTGTTCGGCCCGAGCTCTCAGATCGTAGAGGATCTGAAACCGGCCAGCGTCAATACATTTCTGAAGGATACCGAAGGCAGTTGGCGGAGCTTCATTGACGTCTGGCGTCGAGAGGACTGGAAGACGCCCCGGATCTATTGCGCCTACGAGAGCCGAGGCATGTTCGCCGGCGTGAAGATCGTGCCGGCGCTGTTCACCGAAACGACGTGCGACGGCCGCAAGCTGCCGGCCAACGCGGACCATTCGGCGATGGTCAAGCCCGGTGGGGCCAATGGTCTCGAGGTGCACCGGTGGCTCCGCGCCACGATCAAGGAAGCATTTCGGGAGTGGGAGCTGGCCAAGCTGGCAAGCTATGGGGGCGGTGAGAAACTGGATGTGCTGGTCAGTCGCCTTCAACGGCACCATAGATCGAAGCTCGACCGATGGACCGGCCTGCCGGAGATCGAGTTCAACCTCGAATACGCCGATGACAAATCCAGGACCGCCGCCGCCGCGTTCGATGTCGCGCCGAAGTACTACGAAGGGCCGAGTTTTCTACGCATTCTGGAGCTTATAGACCAGGATTACGATGCCATCTCGATAAGCATGAGCAGCAATCGCCGGGACTTGAAGCTCACAGTCACTCCCTAGGGCCTGTGCCGGTCAGACCGCGGCCGGCTCGGGCTCCCGCTCGGCCTCGGCGTCCTCATGGCGCAGGCTCACCCAGCCGTTCTCCAGCGTCAGGGTCGGGTCGAGGCAGAGGATGTCCTCGAACTCGTTGACGCTGTCGACCTCGGTGCCCATGGCGATGTCGGTGACGCGCTCCAGGATGAATTCGAGCACGACCGGCACCTGGTGCTCGTCCATGAGCGCCTCGGCCCTGGCGAAGGCCGCCTTGAACTCGTTCGGGCTCTTCACGCGAATGGCCTTGCAGCCGAGCCCCTCGGCGACGGCGACGTGGTCGACGCCGTATCCCGGCACCGCGTCGCCGTCGTCCCTCGCGTTGACGTTATCGAAGGCCAGGCTCACCTCGAAGTCCATCTCGAAGCCGCGCTGGGCCTGGCGGATCAGGCCGAGATAGGAGTTGTTCACGACGATCTGCAGGAAGGGCAGCTTGTGCTGGGCGCCCACCGCCAGCTCTTCGATCAGGAACTGGAAATCGTAGTCGCCGGAGAGCGCGACGATCCTCTTGTCCGGCAGCGCCGCGCGCACGCCGAGCGCCGCCGGCAGCGTCCAGCCCAAGGGACCCGCCTGTCCGCAGTTGATCCAGTTGCGCGGATTGTAGACCTTCAGGAACTGCGCGCCGGCGATTTGCGAGAGGCCGATGGTGGTGACGTAGCAGGTGTCGCGGTCGAAGGCCTCGTTCATCTCCTGATAGACGCGCTGCGGCTTCAGGGGCACCTGGTCGAAATGGGTCTTGCGCAGCATGTGGTGCTTGCGGTGCTCGCATTCCTGGGCCCAGGCCGTGCGGTCCTTCAGCTTGCCTTCGGCCTTCCACTCCCTGGCGATCTCCACGAAGAGTTCCAGAGCCGCCTTGGCATCGGAGACGATGCCGAAGTCGGGCGCGAAGACGCGGCCGATCTGTGTCGGCTCGATGTCCACATGGATGAATGTGCGGCCCTTTGTGTAGGTCTCGATGGAGCCGGTGTGGCGATTGGCCCAGCGATTGCCGATGCCGAACACGAAATCGGATTTGAGAAACGTGGCGTTGCCGTAGCGATGGCTGGTCTGCAAGCCCACCATGCCCGCCATCAGCGGATGATCGTCCGGGATCGCGCCCCAGCCCATCAGGGTGGGAATGACCGGAACGCCCGTGACCTCGGCGAACTGGACCAGCAGGCCGCACGCATCCGCGTTGATGACGCCGCCGCCGGCGACGATCAACGGCGTCTCGGCCTCGTTCAGCATCGCCATGGCCTTCTCCGCCTGCTTGCGCGTGGCGGTGGGCCTGTAGACCTCGAGCGGCGCGTAGGTCTCCGCGTCGAACTCGATCTCGGCCATCTGCACGTCGACCGGCAGGTCGATCAGCACCGGGCCGGGCCGGCCCGATCTCATCACATGGAAGGCCTTCTGGAACACCATCGGGACCAGCGCCGGCTCCTGCACGGTCACGGACCACTTGGCGACCGGCTTGGCGATCGCCTCGATATCGACGGCCTGGAAGTCCTCCTTGTTCAGCTTGGCGC